>CALGTL010000208.1 GCA_937901475.1 uncultured Dehalococcoidia bacterium | reverse complement strand
CTGCAAAACACATTCTTGACGTCGAACTAGGCTAACCCTCGGCAATCTACCTAACAACACCTTATAAGCCTTAAGGCATCCTCGCAGTTGTAGGGGGCCAAGAACGAAGTTAGGGCATAAGGGAAAAGGGAATCGAGGAGGGAATATGGGCACATATCGAATGTACGCGGATGATGACGAAGTATCTCGTTGGGAGAAGATAGACTTAGAAAACGTACCGAGTTGGACAGAGGGTATCGATGCCTCGCAAATACGGTTCAGCCTTCGACAACCTGGCGTTTTACAGGACTGGCACCCTGCGCCCCAGCGGCAGTTCGTTATTATTCTCTCTGGCCAGCTGGAAATCGGATTTGAGGATGGATCAACAAAAAAATTTGGCCAAGGGGATGCTCGATTGGTAGAGGATGTCAGTGGTAAAGGGCACACTACTATTGCTCTAGGAAATGAGCCTTGCATCACCATTACGATTGGTCTAAAAGAGCAGTATTAAGGGAATGGAATCCAAGCCACATGGTGGATTAGGTGCAACTTGAGGGCATAGCGATATATCCCACGCTTACCTCACAACAGCCTTATAAGCCCCACCAGCATGCCCACTACCCACCTACCAGCACCGCCTGAGCCACTCCCTGTGCCCCCAAGGCTATACTGCCCCCAGAGGCAGGTAATAACTGAGAGAGTAATTGGTTTGATACGTACTGCCCAGCCTGTGATAGTGAAACCCCAGACCCTGCTCAGTTTCGTGGAGGGTATAGCATAAACCTGATTTCAGATGAAGCCTCTTTGGGAGTAGAAGGGCAGTGGGCTCAAGGAGTTGAATTGGGAGCCATAGGCGGTATTCGTAGGATTATCAGGGTCGTACTTTCACTGAGTAATCCCATGCTATGCCACAAATGTCAGAACGAATTAAACCCTGTCGATAAGTTCTGTCCTGAGTGCGATTCGGTAGGATTGTGGTGCCGAATTTGGGCCGTGCCGCTTGACAGTGGGCGAGAATAACTGACATATGGGCAACGGTTCGAATAGTGACATTCTACAGACGAATCGGCTGCTGAAGAAGACTGGTAACATGCAGCACGTTACCGTTTATAGGTGCAACGGCAGATATGCCGGATGGCCTGCGAATTATGGAATATGGAGTTGGGGAGACGAAATCGTCACAGGTTTTATTCTTGGATTCCATGACGACGACGGTGGTACTCATGCCCGCGACACCAAAAGACCGTTTGTTGCAATGCAGGCGAGAAGTCTCGACGGCGGCCATACATGGGGGAATATTCAGGCTCCACTGTTGGCACCAGGAAACCTGGGAATCTCTGCCGACGAGCATATGAGTTCGCCAGAAGGTCCAGTGGCTGAACGAGCAAATGCCCCGTCCTCTCACCCAGGGGGCATCAATTTCACACGTCCGGATTTTGCCATGCTTTGCGCCCGCACCGGATTGAAAGCGGGAGCCGAGTCATGGTTCTACACATCGACCGACCGATGCCGTAGTTGGAGCGGTCCGTTTACGTTGCCAATGTTCGAACAACTCGGAATCGCAGCACGTACAGACTACCTGACATACGGCCGAGACCAGCCCCAGAAAGCAACCCTGCTGCTGACAGCTAGCAAGCTGGACGGCGAGGAGGGTCGTGTGTTTTGTACCAGAACCGAGGACGGGGGGAAGTCTTTCAATTTCGTCTCGTGGTTACGACCTGCTCCTTCGGGATTCGATATCATGCCGGCGTCCATAAAACTGAAATCCGACGGCATTGTCACCGCTTTACGCTCACGTAGCGCATCAGGTACACGAAACTGGATCGATCTGATGAGAAGTGACGACGATGGGCAAACCTGGCGGTTCATCTCTACACCCGTGCCGGATACCGGGCGCGGAGGGAACCCGCCCGCCATGATTAATCTGTCCGATGGTCGTATCTGCCTAATCTACGGGTATCGTGATCGTCCGTCTGGGATTCGTGCAGTGCTGAGTGGGGATGAAGGACAATCGTGGAGTGAAGAGATAGTGCTCCGTCATGACGGAGGCAACCACGACATCGGATATCCCAGGGCCATACAACGGAGTGATGGCAATGTAGTAGTAATCTACTACTACAACGACTCCGTCTATGGAGAACGCTACATCGCGGCTACGATTTGGAAACCATGACCGATAATAAGCCTGGCTTCACCGGCGGGCAACGGGACCAGGGAGGCAGGCTCACGAGGGTGGGTGCCTAACGGCTAGGTGTCCCATGGGGAATTAAGTACCGTTGCGGAGTACGGAGATTAATCTCAAGCTTACAATATCATTCCTACTGCCCTCAGCTTTCATGTCGCTGGCAGTGCTGTATGGCGCCGCTTGTGGTGGCACGCAACAACCCAGTTCCATCCCTACGTCCACACCGTCCATGACAGAAATTCAACCAAGTCCCATCCATACGCCTACACCGTCTAGCATGACGCAACCAGTAGCACCAACAACCCCGACCACTTTTACTACACCGACCAGTTACGACGCTTTCCCAAATAATTTGCGCTCAGCGTTCAAGGCTGCAGTGGATAGCGAATTTACTGCTATCAAGGAAAAAGCTGGCATTTCTGTCGCTGTCTACACAGATGGCACACTCTGGACATACGCCACAGGAGAAGCAAATGTAACAGTTCCAATGACCGCTGATACACCCATGTTTATCAGTAGCATGTCGAAGACGTTCTTGTCTGCGCT
>CALGTL010000207.1 GCA_937901475.1 uncultured Dehalococcoidia bacterium | reverse complement strand
GCGAGCGCTCCCCAAACCAATCTATTGGACCCGCTAATGCTTGCTTATAAGTGGTTATTGGGATGGGATAGGCCGGATTTCCGCCGACCTTCCGCCCGCTATCGCCCGCCAGGCTGAAAGGGAGGGTAAGTGCGCGGGTTGATGACATGCCTTTCTAAGAATAGATCGCCAAGCATCGCGCATGCCTCCGCCAATTCTGGGTGCCGGTCGAACGCGTGTGGTACTCCGTCTATGGCGTGCATCTCTGCTGGTACTTGCGCAGCCCTGAGCTTCTCAAAGAAGGCTATGCTGGATTCCAATGGGATGGTGACATCCTCAGTGCCGTGAAAGAGCATTGTTGGAGGCCAACCTGCCGAGACATGCGTGTTGGGATTGGATTGCGTGCGGAAGGCATCAGCGCCGTGCTCCGGTGTCATAGGGTGCTCTGCTGATAGGTTGATCGCGGGGTAGTAGGCTAGGCATGTAGCGACCTTGGAACTGACACCCGCGTTGCCGCCATCGCCTTCCAGGTCGTCGTCGTCTGGTGCACCTGCGGCCACTAGAGATAGAAGACCGCCCGCTGAAAAACCGACGACTCCGATTCGGCCAGGGTCAATGCTCAGGGCTCCAGCGTTGGCGCGCGTCCAGCGGATGCAGGCCTTGGCGTCATTGATCTGGGCTGGCCATTTGGCCTCGGTCGCTAGTCGATACTCAGCGGCTATGCATACGTAACCGTGCTGGGCGAAGGCAGCGACGCGGGCGTCAATCGAGTCTTTGCTTCCGGCGATGAAGGCACCACCGTGGAAGAAGATTAGCGCCGCTTGCTTGCCCCGTTGGTCGGCTGGGCGGTGTATGTTGCAATGCAAGTCGCGGCCAGCGCCTGTGCCGAAGCGGACATCTCGTTCAATGGTGATTTCCATATTCTTTTCCCCCTATTCAAATGAGCGCCGGGTACGCTTAGCGATTGCTTGCTTCCAGCGGAGCGATGTATCCAGTGACAGTTCTTTCGGTGTCGTTCTTCAGAAATTCAGGCTTGCGTCGAAGGGAGTTCTGAGTCACCATCGTTTTACGGCCTCCGTCGAGGAACTTACGAACCATGGGCAGCCCCAAGAATTTCATACCGCCCTTGATGGCAACGCTCATTGAGCCCTCCTCGCGTGGCTGGCAAGCGACTGGGATTGTACCCCCAACGTCCCCAGGCAGTTATAGTAAGGCCGTAATCATGAACTAGGAGTTAACGCACCATGGCATTGACGATAGGTGGGGTGAACATCCCCAACGCAGAAGAAAAATTTGTAGAGATGAGTCACGGAACGACACGCTACATTGAGGCTGGTACAGGCTACCCGACAATCCTGCTTCACGGCGTGGGTTATGCCGAGGGAGGGCACAATTGGTTCCTGAACATCGGGCCGCTTTCGCAGAACTTGAAGATTATCGCCATTGATGCTTTGGCATGGGGCAAAGGACAAGGGTTCTTGGAGCAGGAGTATTCGTTCGCATACCTAGTGGACTTCATCCGGGAATTTCAGGATGCGTTGGGTCTTGAGAAGACCAACTTGGTGGGGCATTCCATGGGAGGATGGCTCGGATCGCTGTTCGGTTATGAGAGCCCAAACCGATTGAATAAATTGGTGCTCGTTGCCAGTGGCGGGGCTATGCCACGCCAGCTCAAGAGCATGGTCGAGTTCCAGCCCCCTACTCGTGAGGCCCTGC
>CALGTL010000206.1 GCA_937901475.1 uncultured Dehalococcoidia bacterium | reverse complement strand
GGTTGGATCAAGACGAAAACAAATTACACACTATCGACTCTGAGAAGGACGATGTGTTTGACCAGTGGGAGTACTCAGCACAGATGTGTGAGTCACCTCCCGACAAAGATGAACTACTAAGGAGGGTCCTAGATGATTCAGAAAGAACTGACATAGGACCATCACCTGAAGCAGTTATGACCATGATCGGCATTGGAGCCGAAGACTATTCTGAACTCGATACCAACCCCGTGACTACGAGGTCTGGCACTAAAGCTCAGAAGAAAGCCCTTGAATGCAAGATTTATGTGATGAATCACAACAACCTTGGAAAGGCACCCCGACGTAAGCACACTGGAAAGAAGCCACAACTCCTTTCCAGAAGAAACCGACTGGATGAATCAAGTACTTTCTCTTCGATCAAAGCCGCCGTGATTGATGAAGTAGTGGCCAGAGGAGAAGTGAAACGTGTTGGTGCGATGGGGAAGCGTACTGGAATTAAGAAAGTACCCAACTCGTCTCACAAGAAGTACAAGCTCCGCAACGACCCTGCTCGCCAGAAACGACGACGGGAAGAGGCGGCACTACTATCTATGAGAGCGACGTATGCAAGACAGAAAGAGGCTCGTTCGAATCGCAAAGAAAATATTCAGCATGTCAGACAGAACCCTACGTCTGCATGTGCAGCTAGTTGCTGCACGAATGTTAACTGCTCAGCGAACCCTGTCCCTACTGTCATCACAAATCAGATCAAACGAATTGTGAAAGACGAATTACGCCCTATGCTAAATATTGTGTCTACTATTAGAATGAATACAAACCACTCTGATTACCTAAACACACAAGCACAGCGGCGCAATTATAATTACTATGAAGGACCCTCGAAAGGTCCCTCACGGAATATGCTAAACCAACTCTACCCGCCTCATCCGAAACAGCCTAAAAGACTGAACAGTAAACAGAGATGGTGGGCGAGGCAGAAGATTAAGAAACAGCATATGATGAAGCATCATATGAGACAGCCGCTGAACCGTAAAGGAAGGCGGCAGCCTAGAAGGGAAAACCGTGAGAAGAAAGAAGTTCACAGATACTTCCCACTTCAAACGGCAGCCCCCCACTCGAAACAAAAGACCATGGAAATTATGGCTCAAGGTTCTCGAGTGATGGACTTGGACACTATTGCAGTTGACAATTGTGCCCGAACTACAGCAAGCACGGAGCTCACGGATTTTCTGTCGATAGACAGATCACCAAATGCCTGCAACTCTATCCGCCTCATCGGCGTTGGAGGTTCAGCAGCATGTGGAGGACGTGGCATCATGTGCTTCTGTGTGCATCACGATGAGCATGGTACATGGCTCCTTATCGATCCAGATGGAGTATACATCGAGAAGGATCAGGGGGAGGATACCATACGAATCGTGTCTGCAAACAAAATGGAAGCCTGTGGCCTTTACATTGAAAAGAAAGCGCGCAAAAGTGGCTCGGTAAACACCAAGCTAGCCTGTACGCGAAACAATGTGCAGATGAACCTATATCAGAAAGATGGACTCACTGTCCTTCCGACTGTCAGGCGAAGCCTAAAGAACTTCAAGAACAATCGAACTCTTGTAAAAGTCGTTCAAGCAATTAAAGAAGGACGACACTCACCTCTCGTTAATCTGTCGCAGTTAGAACAATCTTATGCTGCCTCCATAAATGCTAACACAATCATGAATTCTACATGTCTTGTGTTAACTCGTGGAGGTAACGGAAAAGAAGTTCCTGCTGTAAAACGCACAATTAACAAAGATGAATCCGAAGAAGAAGAGGAGGAATCTGAAGAAGAGGAAGAGGAAGAGGAAGAGGAATCTGAAGAAGAAATTGAACCTGAAGAAGAAAATGAGAGTGATGGTGAAGCTACCACTGCTCCCATGTCCGAACATGAAGAATCGGAAACGGAATTAAAGTTCGTTGGGTCTCCTAGTCCTGTACACACAGGACTGAGACCAATGTCACCGAAATTTGGAAGATCGTCACCGTCACGTATAGTATCCTCAGACAGTCAGTCTGGAGGTAACATCACAACACCAAACTCTGACACGAGCAGCCGCTCAAATGGATCAGACGTAAGGGAAAGGAGACGGAAACGAATATCATCCCAAGCTGCGAGTCGAAGTGTGAATCGCGAACGCGCTCGCACTGGAAGAAAAGCTTTGAATAACTCATTTCGGAAAGCAGGAAGCAATAACACCTCCTCTGATGAAGAGCATGAATTGTTATGCGAAGATATCAGAGAAGGAGCATCCTCGGAACAACAGGCTGAGAGTGCTATATACAAAATTACTACTGCAAGGAAACGCAGGAAATCAAAAGCACGAGCAACTCAACTTGGATTCGGAGCAGGAGCTTTTGGTTCCACATCTAAGAATGGTTCTAGCTCGAGCTCTAAGTCAAAATCCTACACTCAAGAGTCAAGCTCTGGTGCAGGATCAGGCTCAGGTGCAAGAAGTTCGGACAGTATGTCCTCATCTTCCAAACCTGCAGCTAATAAAGATACTATTCGACACAATCCAAAACGAGTAGGACCACGCAACACTTACCACTGTTGCAATAAAGGACGCATATTGTCATATGGTCAACATATGTGCCCTGGAACAGACACTCAATTCTGGCTAGCACCAGACATGAAACTGTACTGTCTTCACTGCTTACCAATAAAGTGGCAAAGATACAGTAATTGCGTATCTGTAAAAGACTGGGAACGGAGTCAGAATGGTCAACCCAATAGCTGGGAGAGTCCACCTGTACCCAGTCATCGTCGTCAACTAAACGAAGAGCCAGATGAAATGGATACTTCGGACGACGTACTAACTCAAAGTCGCAAGAAGAAGAAAGCGAAGAAGAGCAAAGGAAAGAATAAGGCACAGACGGGAAACACCGCTAAGCCTATCAATGAAGAGACGTGGCATCGAAAGGGCTGGACCGCAGATAAACATAACTGCGATCAGCACTGCGACGACCACAAGCTAATGACACTTATGGCAGGACGAGGCTGCGGCTGTTGCAGAGCAAAAGCCCGGTTCAAGAATCCTTGTCCAATCTGCTGGAAAGCGCTGTATAGTGACGAAGATATTCCATCAGATTTGTTGGATTTTAGCTACGCTGGGGGTATTTCCCTCAGGTGTAAAGGCTCGGATGGAAACAATAATGCTTCCCTTAGCCTTATGACTCCGTCAGCACAAGGAAATGCAGCTGACGTAGCCACTATGTTCTCAATCTGGAGTGAAAACCAGTACAAGAACGAATTTGATGAGGCCTACAAAAGTACAAGTAGAGCCTACGCTAACCATGAAGGACAAATGTTCCAATCATGTATATTATTTAAAGCCTCAATCGATGAGTCGTCCCAATATTCGAGACGACTGTTGAAGGATATTACAAAAGCAGGACGAAATGCAAGTATATTCGTCCTGAATGCCGCTAGATTATCAAAAGAAGAGCGAGCTATGCTATGGCACAACCGACTGGCTCATGTAAGCCCCGAAGTGCCAATAGAACTGAGCAAGAAAGACATCAACGGCGTCCCTACGGCGTATGGAGTTGAAGTCTCGCATCGGCTTAATTGCGATTGCGTTGTATGCGACAAGGCGAAATTCAAAATTGCGCCTATCGTACGCGTACCAAAAGAACTCAGGTCCCGTGCACCCCCATTCTCCGTGATTTATGTAGACGGATTTGGTGGGCAGCACAGTATGGGAAAGAAAGGAACCGGAGAGACATATGATACATTTGGCAAAAGCATTGGCAATGCTGTTGGCGGATATGTATTCGTATGCTCGGCGACAGGGGCAGTTACTCCTATGCTTTACAGCAGAAAGAGTCAATTTCCACAACTCTTACGTCGTTTCATTCTGGGTGTACTCACAATGCACTGGAAGGTTCAAATTATTAGAGCAACAGATTCTGAAATTGTTTCGAACGATGAAGTCGAACAGATCTGTGCTGAATTTGATATACTTGTGCAACCCACAAGTGTAGGCACTCCCGAAGAATTGGGATTTGCCGAAAATGCTGTAGGAATGATGAGCAGAATGGCAAGGGCGATGGCTATAAATGCCCCCCACCTGCCAGGCTCATTATGGTCAGCAATGTTTATGTACGCCGGAGTTTTATCGTGGATTCTTCCTAAGAAAGCCAACGACAACCTCACGGCATACGAGTGCATTTGGGGTCGTCCCCCAAATTTAAGAGAATTATTTATTGGAGTTTTCGGCTGTCCTGCGGAAATGCGCAGGCTGCCGACAGGAGCAAAGTATAAGAGCAAGTTGGATGAGAGAACGCAGTCGTTCTACTTTATCGGCACGGATCACCCGTGTGTCCTCCTTTATTGCCCTGCAAGACACAAAATTTATCGTGCCTCCAAGCGGAAGGTAAGACTCCATGAAGGAGCTTACACCAAAACAGACCCTCTCAGTCTTTTACAGCTGAAAGAACGTCTGATCTTCGACAAAGGAAATTATGATAACTCGGGGGAAACAATACAAACTGTACCCACCGTCCGCACCCTATGTCCAACAGACCAGCAATTACTGAATGAGGGGGAGACTCCTCAAGATTTATCGGTTCACCTAGAACTCGGTGAGTCAATTCAGAAAGCTGCGTCAGTTGACCTCGAAGAAATGCTGTCTAAACAGCTCCGAGCTGCACTCTCGGAACCTACCCTACAGGACCAACTCATTAGACTAGTCAAGAAACTCAAACCGAGTTTCATAGACACTAATGGACTTTCGCAGCCTGTCGGGAAGATGAATACAAGATCTGGAATGATAAATTCTAATGAAGAACTGATCGTGCCAGCGTCCAATCTAGACGCAAACGAATCAGCAGATCTGCGAGCTAAGAAGAAAGCATCGTCAATAAATGCGAAGGCAACTCAAAGAACCAACAGTGTCATTAAAGCACACAAGAAGCACCTACCTCCACTCCACAAAGCTCCAGCCGGGTCAAGAGTGAAGATTAAATCTACCTCATTTGACAAGAAAGGCGATAAGCTTAAGTGGAGCGCAGATAAGCCCCCAATGATTTACGGCACCGTGCGTGGCCGTGATAAGGGAGGCATAGTAAAAGTGCTATGGGATGCTGATAGCGAGCCAATGGAGTCTCATTGGAAACACTTGTCTTTTGCAAGTGCAGATGAGGACCCATCGGAACCGCTTGCATCATTAATGTTCCTTGAATTGAACAATGCCGTCAAGTTTCAAGACACGGCAAGGTACTTCACTGTAGTTGCCAACTACAGCGGACTACCTAGAACCGCTCAACCGTACCGCGATATTGAACATGCTGAAGATGCCATGGTATCATCTACCATGCGCACAGCAGAGTACTGGAATACAGAAGCGATTCAAAAGAAAGAAAGATTCGTACCGTATACGAAGAACAATAAGAAAACTCAGAAGACGTCGGCAGTTAAGAAAGCAGCCAGGCCCAAAGAGTGGCCTCGTACTTTTGCTGAGTGCCTGCTAAAGCCAGAATGGAGAGAATGGCTGGACGCAGTTAGGAAAGAGCATTCGGGCTGGGAAGAAAACCGGGCTGCAGTGGAAGTACCAAGATCCACACGTAACCCTGAAGACGCACTTGTGCGTATTGGCGAATTGTTCACGGTCAAACGTGACAACAGAAAGAAGTTCCGTCCATATGTGATGGGTAACTTCCTAAGGCCAAATCATGATTTCTTCTCCACCTTCTCTGGGACTGTTGCGAGCGATTCAATTCGTTTCGGCTTCAGCCTAGCATGTGCCCTTGGAGTAACAGTGTACCAAGCAGATGCGTCATGTGCCTATCTACAGGCAGACGACCATCAAGAGCCGATCTATTGTTACAAACCCAGCTATTGGGATTTTGTGAACATGACAATCGAGCAGCTGCAGGAAGTTCGAAAGACCCTGCTTGAAATACAAGCGAAAGGTGGCATTGCTGCCGTTAAGCGCTATGTAACTGACAACTATAATAGTGTCAACATCCTCAAAGTATTAAAACCAATCTATGGCATCCCCTCAGCCGGAGCTGAGTGGGCTACTAAACTGCAAAGGATACTGACCGAAGACTTGAAGTTCAAACGCTGCCATGTAGATGGGTCTGTGTACTATCGTACAGACGGCCCTCTGATACATGAGCCAGGACCATGGAAAGGAAAGACCTCGCGTGCCACTGTCGCCAAACAGACAGCAAGAAGCGACGAGGACCCGACTAGCAGATTGTGTCCAGCTACTGGAACAGCACCCCACAGGAGAGCAACTGTGTGGGTAGGTAAGTATTTAGTACTTATGAGCTACGTCGATGACTTTCCCTATTTTGGGACCACGGAGATGCGAAAGTGGTTTGAAACTGAAGTCGTAAAGAAAATGAAGCTAGTGCTAAACGGCGAGTGTACTGACTTCGTGAGCATCGAAGTTAAGCAAGACCTCATCGCTGGCACGATTGAAGCTACCTTCTCAAAGTACTATCTCGTCCTTGGCGAAAAGTACAAAGAGCAACTCGGCACTCGCAAATGTAGAGTACCAATGAAACACGGAGTTGACAAAATACTACATGATTTAGTAGTCACTCCAGAAGCACACCAGGCTGTTGCAGACTTCCCATATCGACAACTGATTGGGAGTCTCTCCTTTCCAAGCTGTCATGCTAAATTGGAGATCAGACATGCAATAAGCCTGCTGTCAAGACACCTATGTGACTGGGATGCCACGTGCATCTCCGCAGCGTTAGACCTACTAGCGTACTGTGTATACAGTCATGATGTAGGATTAATATGGAGCCGAGGAACTGACCCTCACGGACATAACGTCCCGTACGCATTCAGTGACTCAGGATTCCAAGCCCCACGAAGTCAAGGCTGCCGAATCGTAAAGATGAATAACGCAGCAATATCTCTGACTAGCCAACGTCACACGACCGTCGATACTTCCACAACGGCAGCTGAGCTGTCGGAAGTATTCTTAGCGTCAAATGACATAGCTGGATTCAGAAATATGATGACTGAGATGGGCATGTGGCTGGACGGTCCAACTACAATATACTGTGATTGCCAACCCGCAATTCAGGTAGCTGAAGGCGAGCGCAACATGGCGTCGACGTCGCGAACACTCCCTATAAGAACATGGAAGATTCGTGAGCGTCTCGACATGCAAGAATGTGCACTGACCTTCTGCAGGACTTATGACCAGCAAGCTGATCAAGGAACTAAGGCACTAGACGAAAGTCAGTTCGTATACCTACGAGACTGTATGAACGGATACAATGCCGTTCTCCTAGAAGACCCAACTAGGAAGATGCCTCATGCCTGTTACAGCTACAAGCAACTCACCGACCATCTTGGCAAATTTGCCAACATGGACGCTGAACGTGCAAACAAGAGTAAACGAAAGTTACCTTGAAACATCAATCCTTTTTCCCTCAAATCCAGAAGTGACACCTAGGCTTGAACGCGTTGAAAACCGGTGATTAATATTGCCAGTGCGTTTACAGTTCAAATACCGAAGTGTCACAGAATGGACAGCAGGTTTTACTGGAGATGTAAATACAAAATTAAAATGTGATCTAAAAGATCAGGGGGAGAATGACAAAACCCGGTCTTCCGGTGTTTATGTCCCTTGTTGATCTTCCAGATCTCATGTGAACTACCACAGGGAATGCAGGGCCGGCAAAGCGCCGGGCCCGGTCTCTAGGGGCCTTCTAATGAGAAGCGCCGTCCAAGTTCCCCTATATCCCCTATATCCCATATGGGGCTCGAACAAGATGCTGAGCGATTGACGAACCCGTCAGATAGAGCCAGCATGTAGTATTGCTTTAATCCAAAGCCAATGGAAAGCTTTGCTTTTAGTCAATTGTGTTTTCAATTGACGAACCCAACTATCAACGTGCATGTTCTATGTTCTGTTTGTTTACTTATATATTAACCATTAATCGTTCTGTTAGACTTGCTAACAAGCTAACTGCAACTACTCCAAATCAGCACCTTCTACCAGCTCTTACAAGTCGCCCACGTCTACTGCCTCCTCGCCTACCTATTCTCTAGCGCCTTCTACCAGCCCTAGCAAAGCCCTAGCACCGGCACTCAAAGCACGTCTACTCTTTCGCACATTCCCACAGATCCCCGGATTACTCACATTGGTTATCACGGCCCAGTA
>CALGTL010000205.1 GCA_937901475.1 uncultured Dehalococcoidia bacterium | reverse complement strand
TCTCCATCGAGATACGACCAGTCGCCCATCGTAAAGTTGCGAAGGCGCCACCGCCAATATCATCAATCCACGGGAATAATCGTTGTATAGCACTCTCACATAGCTGGCTAGGCGGCATGAATTCGATGCCCAAACCGGAGGAGATGTCAGATGTATGCACGAGCAACTCAACGCATGACATCGCAGCATATCCTGAGCGGTCAGCCATACCGGCTGGGTGAAAGAAGCGCCCCTCAATCGGCGCCGATTGCAGAGCCGATGCCAGAATATGAGCCGCTGTACCTACCGTGATTATCAAGTCTTCAATTGAGGCATCCAAATTACCAACTCGAATTGGCGGGAGTCGATTCGGAGCCTCATTCGCAACCTGTCCTGAGTAAAAGATTGCTCCATCAATCATGTGATCAAGTGTTCGGCGGCAAGTCCACTCAAGCGTTCCTGCTAGCCTGTTCCAATCGCAATCAAGTGCGGTTCTTAAAATACCTTGGCAAACAGACACAGCCTGTAGGACATTGTCGGGGCCTAGTTCACGGGCTGGCACAGTCAATCCACTTACGCCTTAACCGACGCGTGCTTAGGGCCAACGGTCGCCATGTACGATCGGTAATTTCGCTTGGTCTCATCGATATGGTCTCCGCCAAATTTTTCGAGAAAGGCATCGGCCAACGTAATCATCACCATAGCCTCGGCAATTACCCCGCACGTTGGCACGAATGTGATATCGCTACGCTCGTAGTGGGCTTGTTCTAGACTTCCCGTAGTCAGATCAACCGATGGCAGGGGATTGATTATGGTTGCGATTGGTTTCACTACTGCGCGGATAATCAGCGGATCGCCGTTGGTCATACCGCCTTCAAGACCACCTGCTTTATTAGACCGACGGGGCCACGGATGCACCCAAGAACCATCAGGATTCGTCTCCCACTCATCCAAGGGCTTGATTACATCGTGGGCCAGCGATCCGCGCAGGTCCGCTAATTCGAATCCTTCGCCAAATTCAACGCCTTTCACCGCGTTCACGCTACCCACTGATGCCATTAATTTAGCGCTAAGTTTGAGGTCCCACTGCACGTGAGTACCTAGGCCGATGGGTAACCCTGTTGCAATAACCTCGACAACCCCACCTAGGCTGTCACCCGCTTCGCGCGCATCATCAATAGCTTGTTTCATTGCCTCAGTAGCAACAGCGTCTGCGCACCGCACTTCAGATTGCTCGGTGGCCGCCCAGTCGATCACATCAGGTCGTGTTGCTTGTACCCCGCCTATGTTCAATACATGACTGTGAACCTCAACCCCAAACTCCCGGAGGAACGCGCGGCAAATTGCGCCTGCCGCGACCCGAGAGGTACTCTCTCGAGCGGAGGACCGCTCAAGGATGTCACGAGCATCCTCGCTGTTGTATTTGTTAATTCCTGCCGTATCAGCGTGCCCAGGGCGTAACCGGTGAATCGGGGTTACCTCCCCTTCTACGGGCTCATTGTTCATCGTGTGAGTCCAAGGCTTACCATCAGGCCCATTACCCGTCGTGTGATCCCGGTTTTCTATAAGCATCGCAATCGGCGCACCCGCCATGGTCTTACCGTGGCGTACTCCGGTTTGAAGAACAGCGTAGTCCGTCTCGATTTTCATGCGACCACCTCGACCGTAACCGGCCTGGCGCCGCGCCAAGTCCACGCGTATTACCGCTTCCGTGATTGGAACGCCGGCTGGTAGTCCTTCTAGAAAGGCAACTAGGCCTGGACCGTGAGACTCACCGGCAGTAAGGAATCGCAGCATCTCTGTCCCCCGAATAGTTATAGAAAGGCGTTTACCGCCGGATTGTCATTCTATCAGGGGCCGTGCAACCGCTGTCTCTTTCAGCTAAACCGGCGCGACGTCAGGCTCAACAAGCTCCGCACCCCGTGAAAGCGGATGAACGATAAAACCTTCACGAACGGCACCAGCGGCATAATCAATCTCCGGGCTGAGTCCCTCGATTTTGGCACGCCCCTGATCAAACGAGTATGCCGTCCACGCTGCAAGCGCGGCATCAAGTTGGTCATCCGTTGGCAAGTCAGCGGAAGCGAACGTGATTCCCAGCGAAGAGAGCACATCAACACGCGCAGACCGGCCATCTACCGTACGCTTAGGAGGCAATGGCTGATCGGAAACAATCTTCCATGCACCACCGGGGAAAACCTCAATTAGGTTTGCATCACTGGCGGGCACATCATCGAGACCTAACAGACGAAAGCGGCTACTGCTAGTAACGAGTCGGTAGAAGAGAAGAACGCTCCCTTTCAGGAATCCTGTGTATGGCTTACCGGGCTCAGGAAGATTATAAGGAGTGCGGCCTGGCGCATTCACCAGTCGCTCTGACTCGCGCATTGTCGCATCAGGCTGACCAGCCAAGCCTTGCGGGCCATCGACGCCCATGATGAAGGAGCGCCCCAGTGCGCGGCGCGGCACGATCCCTAAACCGTCTTCACTGTAATTCCATTTTTCGAAAGTACAGTTGAGGTCAGGCCCGAGCACAGCGACATCACACGGGCGCTTGCGTACAGCGAAGGGGTCAATTAAATCTAGCCCGACATAATAGCGGCTACCTCGTGGTCCGTTGTCCTTCGGGCCAGCACTACGTAAGTAGCGGCGACGACGCCACTTAGAAACATAGCGAGCCGTAATCCCTGCAGCAACAAGAGTTGCGCCTGCAGCACCGTACCATTTGGTAGAAATATCCATTCGCTAATTTTAACGCTTTATTCGAATTTACGGATCTGAAATTGAGTACAGACGTACACTATTTCGGTGCTAGTGATGATCAAGCCAAGCTTGGAGGATAAGTACTGCTGCTCCCGCATCAATTGAGCCTTTAGCGAGTCGAGCACGTTTGCCGCGTCCAGGTACAGCCCTCTGGCGGATCCGACGCTCTGCCTCGACAGATGTCAGTCGTTCATCAATAGTATCAATTGGTAATTTCGTGTGCTGCGCGAGCGCATCGACAAATACGAGCGTAGTCTCGGCCTGGGGACCAACATGTCCCTTCATCGACAAAGGCATCCCAACGACAATCACCGCAGCGTCGCGCTCTGAAGCAAGATCAGCGATGCGCGTCAGGTCAGATTCGAGATCCGTACGTTCGATAGTCCCGACAGTCACTGCAACATGTGATTCTGTATCGCCCGTGGCCACGCCGATACGCACATCGCCCACATCCAACCCCAGTGATCTCAATGCTAATACGCCGTAGACTTGACAGCTTCAACAGCCGCTGAGATAGCGTCTGGGAGTTGCGAAGCCTCACGGCCACCGGCCTGCGCAGACTGCGGGCGGCCACCGCCACCACCGCCCATCGCGCCCGCCGCTGCCTTAACAATGTCGCCCGCTGAAAACCCTTTCTCCACGAGGTCCTGCGTGACCATCGCGACCACTGTTGGTCGGTCGTTGAAAACACCGCCAAGTACCACAATACCGGAGCCTAGCTTGTCCCTCAGGTGGTCACCCAATTCACGAAGTCCATCCATGTCCGATGCACTCGCCTCTGTGGCAAGCACTTTCATACCGTTGATGTATTGAGCTTTGGATAGCAGGTCTTCAGCCTCAGACTTAGATGACTCGCGTTGAACGGCCGCAACAGCTCGCCGGGCATCCTCCACCTGCGATAACAATGCATCAACGCGCTTGGGTAACCCAACAGGGGCTACGTGGAGTTTTACTGAGACTTGTTCCAGCAAATGCACCCGTTCGTTGACCCATGCCTCGGCCCCTCTGCCCGTCACCGCCTCGATGCGGCGCACCCCGGTGCCAACACTGCTCTCACTAATCAGGCGGAAGGTGCCTATCTGCCCAGTGCGATCCAAGTGTGTTCCGCCGCAAAGCTCAAAGCTCACCGCATGATCATCGCCAATTTGTACCGTGCGAACCGACTCGCCATAGCGCTCGTCGAAAAAAGCCAGCGCGCCACGACCCGTGGCATCGCTATAAGACTCCTGCCGTTTTACCAACAGCAAATCTCCACGCACGGAGTCGTTCACGATAGCTTCGATACGGGATAGCTCCTCTTGGTTGACTGCCTCCATGTGAGTAAAGTCGAACCGGAGGCGATCTGATGCAACGAGTGACCCCGCCTGTCTCACATGTGACCCCAAGACGTCTCGCAGCGCCGCGTGCAGCAGGTGCGTAGCCGTATGGTTGCGCATAATGTCGAGTCGGCGGTCGATATGGACAGCAGCACGCACCGCATCATTCACTGACACCTGCCCAGCGCTGATCTTTGCGTAGTGAACAATAAGGTCGCCCGTCGGTTTGCGGGTGTCATACACGGCCGCTTGGCCGTCGAATACTGCCATCGTTCCACTGTCACCGACCTGACCACCTCCTGCAGGGTAGAACGGCGTATCACGGAGGATAATTTCAACGTCATCCCCCCGAAAGGCCTCTTCAACTGACGCTCCGTCTTTAATCATTCCGAGAACTACACTATCAATGGCCATGTCGTCATACCCGAGGAAGGCTGTAGCTTCGATAGCGAGTTCTCCGTAAACGCGAAGCTCATCGCGGTCGCCACCAAAGTGCGCCGCGTCACGCCCGCGTTGCCTCTGCCCCTCCATTTCGCGTTCAAAGCCGATAACGTCAACCTCGAGACCTTGTTCCCGGGCAATCTCTTGGGTCAATTCGAGTGGGAATCCGTATGTGTCGTAAAGCAGAAAGGCACTAGCCCCGTCAATGCCCACGCCCTTAGTTAGCATTCCTTCCAATAGCGGCATGCCTTGTGCTATCGCCTCGTCGAAGCGGTCTTCTTCTGATTCCAATGTCCGGATAACGAAGCGCTGGTTCATGAGAAGCTCCGGATAGGTGGCTCCCATCCGGCCAAGCACTACCTCCGCAACCTGGGCCAGATATGGGGACTGCAGCCCAAGCTTGCGGGCGAAACGTATGCCTCTTCGTATGACACGACGCAGGACGTAGCCCCTGCCCTCGTTAGCAGGAACTACCCCATCTGCGATGAGGAAGCTGGCGCTGCGTGCGTGCTCCACAACGACTCGTATAGCGAAATCTGTGGCTTCAGCGGAACCGTACGCGATACCGCTTAATTCCTCGACTTTGGCAACAATAGGTGCCAGCAAATCGGTTTCATAGGCCGAGGGTACACCTTGCATGATGGCCGTAATCCGCTCTAGACCCATACCCGTGTCAATCCCTGGTGCGGGGAGCAAAGTACGATTGCCTTCCTTGTCTTGATTGAACTGAGGAAACACCAGGTTCCATATTTCTATGAACCGTCCAATATTGTCATTACAAGGGCTCGCTCCCGACCCCTGCGAAGGGTCAGTGTCGTAATGAATTTCACTGGAAGGGCCACATGCACCTTCGTCCCCAGCAGGGCCCCAAAAATTGTCAGCATCACCACAGCGCACTATGCGCGTGGCTGCAACGCCCACCTCGTCACGCCAAATCGCGGCAGCCTGATCGTCCGTGTCATACACAGTGACCCAAAGTCGTTCCTCTGGGAGTTCAAGTACGGTTGTGCAGAACTCCCAGGCCCAAGTAATCGCCTCGCGTTTGAAATAGTTGCCAATGCTGAAGTTACCCAACATCTCAAACATGGTGTGATGTGTTCGGTCTCCAACCACATCAATATCGGTTGTGCGAAAACACTTCTGAACCGATGTCAATCTAGGATTCGGCGGGGTCTCGTCACCAGCGTAATAGGGCTTGAACGGTACCATTCCGGCAGAAGTCAGTAGCAGCGTCCGGTCACCCGCAGGGATGAGCGAGGCACTAGGCATAATGCGGTGACCGCGCTCCTCAAAGAAGCGAAGGTACGCTGTCCGGATGTCGGCGCCACTGGTAGGTCGGTTAGTGGTCAAAGCCAGCCTCAAAGGGTTTCTTAGACGTAGGATTCCGAGCTTAGATTAGCTAGAAGCGAGTCTCACCGGACGCATAACGGCCTGGAAAAGTCTACGAATCGCTGCAAGTCGATGTCAACGTGAAGCTGTTATCTTTCCGATGGTCCATTTTGCAGTATCCGGTAGGTCCTGGCCTGCTAAATGAAATTATCAGGATCAGGTTTGGGGAACCGAAGCGAGCGAGACCGGCGGCGCAGGCGTATCGTAGATCAGCTTACGCACGGGGTAATTAATTTCGATTCCCTCTGAAAGGAATCGTGCCTGAAGACGCTTAATGAGTTCGTTAGTCAATACAAAGCTACCCCAGCGGTCGCGGGCTTGCAGGAAAATCCAAAACTCTATGTTCGAGTCGCCAAAGCTATCGAAGCCAAAAAAGGCATCGGTAGTTTTCACCGCATCTGCTGAGTCCTCTATCAGCTTACGACCGACTTCTATGCTTACGTTCTCAACCTTCTGTAAGTCGGTGTCATAGCTGACTCCAGAAGTGACCATGATGTTCATCGCCTGCTCGGGTCCACTGTAATTAGTGACGATAGAATCGGCCATGACCGAGTTAGGAATAACGACAAGATTATTGAGCCAAGTGCGAATCTTGGTACTACGCCAGCCGACCTCAATCACGTACCCGGAAGGCCCACCTTGGAGCTCAATGTAGTCACCCATACTGAAGCCGCCATCTGACAGGACGTAGGTGCCGGCAAAAAAATTGGCGAGCGTGGGTTGCAACGCAAGGGCGACAGCCAAACCGGTAATTCCCAAACCACCCACAATTGGGCTGATAGAGACTCCTAGAGATTCTAGTGCCACTAGCATCCCGAGCAAGTAGAAAGACACGACGAGGAAACGTCGCAGCAGGGGGAACATCTTGTCATCGAACTGTGATTCGGTCTTGGGTGCGACATATTGAGCATACCAACCGAACACCACTCTCGTGGCGTTAGCCGCACCATGGGCGACCTGCAGCGCAGCAAGCACGCGCCAGGCTTTGCTCATTCCCTCTCTCCAAGGCTCCGCTTCGGGAAGCGCTGAGATTCCAAGGAAGATGCCCAGCGTAATCAGGAATAGTGGCCCGGTATTCTGGACTGCTCCAAGAGCCATCTTTCCGGCAATCTGACCGCGGCTCATTCCCAGGCGGCGAGACCCGAATGAAACGATCAGTCGTAGAAGTAGTGCAGCGAGCGCAAATCCGCCAAAGACAGCGGCTGCGATGATGCGTTGAAGGACAGGGTCATCGGTCAGTGTTTCAAAAGCCATGGTTACTCTCCACTTTACACCCTCAAATGTAAGGCTCTACCTTCGCTCTGGGGAGCGGATAGAGTTACGGCCTGCGCTGGATTCAAACACGCCGTTCCCTTGTTACGCGATGGTCTTTGTAGTAGCGTTACCATTCTCTAATCCCTGCAATCAGTTGCGTTGCACCCCACGGAGGAACAGCGTTATGTCGGTACGGAGTGCCGCCCCTCCTCGAGCGGGCCTTGTCTACTCAATCCTCATCACCCTTGGCTTGATTGCCGCTATAGTCGGCGCAGCCACTGTTATCTACATATCGTACGAGTACGTGACGCGCCAGGAATTGCGCGAGCCGGTTCCGATTGAAGATACAGGGCACAGCCAGTTACCTAGTTGGCTCGCTTAGCGAATCCCATCTCGTAGTTCACAGGAACGAACCAAGCGCCCCTATACCGGAGCGCTTCTTGTTGTGTGCTTCACCGCTGTGCTGTGCGTGAGGTGATTACTACACGAAGTGGCGCTATGATTGCTGCAGGAGTCAATCGGCCAAGGAGAGAAGGCTTGCACGTTCTGATAATGGGTACTGGTGGGGTTGGAGGGTATTTCGGGGCGCTACTCGGGCGTTCAGGACATGATCTCCAAGTGATAGCCCGCGGCCCTCACCTTGAGGCTCTCCAGACAGATGGGCTCACAGTAGAAACTGTCATTGAGGATGATTTCACGGTGCCCGTCCACGCGCAACCAACGCCAGATCTCGCACGCGAGGCTGACTTAATTATAGTGGCCGTCAAGTCTTACGACCTGGATCAAGCCATAGCGACGATTAGACCAGCGGTAGGCTCAAGTACGACGGTGCTTACTCTCTTGAATGGAGTGGAATCCGGCGAACGACTGGCCAAGGAATTCGGGCCGGAGCGTGTGCTGGACGGCGTTGCATACATCGAAAGCTTCATCCGTGAACCGGGTGTCGTTGCGCAGGTGGGTGGCCCGCGCAAAGTGGTATTCGGCAACCGAAACGGAGTCAACGGTGAGCGCGAAAAGCAGTTGCTTCAGGACTTCCTCGCGGCCGGCTGGGAAGTCGAGCTTGCCGATAATGTCCTAGGGGCCCTATGGTCCAAGTACGCTTATCTGGGACCATACGCCGCATTCAATACGGTGACAGGTCTCAGCTCCGGTCAGCTCTGTGAGGCAATTGAGTGCGAGTCGCTTATGCGCCAGATGGTTGAGGAATATGTCGCGGTTGGCAACGCTGAAGGGGCAGAGTTCAATAACGATGCTGTTGAGTTCATCCTCGGACGTTACCGCAATCCATTGGTAGGCCAAACCTCGATGTTTCGGGACCGGCTGCGTGGCAAGCGAATAGAAGTAGACACATTAGTAGGAGCGGTGGTTCGTCGCGGAGCCGCTAAGGGAGTTCTTACGCCAGTGACGGAGACGCTCTACGCGATGCTCAAGCCTATGGAGGCAGGTAGTACCCCTCCAGGAACTTAGGCATGTAAGACCTCATTGGAGCCTCCGCTACGTCAGTTGAAATAGTGCCTACTTGATACGTGGTAATACCGTTATGAGTGTTAATCTACCGGAGCACTGCTCTGATTGGATTGAAGTCCGAGCAGAAGCGCTTTATCCCTAGATTCTGGCTCAAAGTAGGCTCCAACTAATGTTAAATAGGCCAAATAATCAATCAGAGTAGTGAGAACTACCCGCACGTATCGGTATAATTGGCGTGAGGTACTCATGGCTGACGATTCTTTCAGGCTCGATGGCAAGGTAGCAGTGGTCACTGGAGCAGGCCAGGGCATCGGCCAGGCGTGCGCGTTGGCTCTGGGTCGAGTTGGTGCAACTGTTGCCGTGACAGGGCTTAATAACCGTTTTGCAGATCTTGACAAGGTTTGTGCAGACATCGTCACTGCTGGCGGCTGGGCGGAAGCATTTGCCTTGGACGTGAGCGACGTGTCCAGCATCAAACCAACGTTCGATTTCATCCTCAGTAAGCTGGGATCGATCGATGTGCTCGTGAATAACGCTGGAGTTCGAGTAAATGGGCCTTCACTCGGTATATCAGAGAGCGAATGGGATTGGGTACAGGCGGTAAATCTGAAGGGGACTTTCTTCTGCTGCCAGGCGGCTGCGGCGCATATGAGCACCCACGATGGTGGCAGAATTATCAACATCGCCTCGCAGATGGTCGATAGCGCAGCACCTGAGCGCGCGGCTTATATCGCGAGCAAGGGTGGTATCGTCGCGCTGACCAAAACGCTTGCCGTCGAATGGGCCCACCAAGGTATTCAGGTAAACGCTGTAGGACCTGGGCCGACCAACACACCGATGACGGCATCCGCCGATTCTACGGCCAGCGCACAGGTTCAAGCTCGGTCGCCCATCGGACGGCGATTGGAACCCAGTGAAGTTGCGAATCCAGTCGTATTTCTCGCAAGCCCTGCTAGCGGCGCTATAACTGGGCACCACTTGATGGTGGATGGCGGCTGGACCGCAAGCTGACATGAAGAGGTGGTACTTGCTCCTGGAGTAGGAGCGGGCTATCGTTACCACATTAGTCGCGCGGTAGCTCTTGGCTTGAACGCATGCACACGAGGAGGCTCATATGGGGACCATTCTCTACGTAGCAACCAATGAAGGTGTGATTACGATAAACAATACCGGGGGCGAATGGGAAGTCGATTCGCACGGTTTGAAGAACTGGGATGTCAACGAAGTCGCAATCCAGCCTGACAACCCATTGCGTGCCT
>CALGTL010000204.1 GCA_937901475.1 uncultured Dehalococcoidia bacterium | reverse complement strand
TTCAGCAGCAGGCGCTTCAGCAGCAGGCGCTTCAGCAGCAGGCGCTTCAGCAGCAAGCGCTTCAGCAGCAGGTGCTTCAGCAGCAGGCGCTTCAGCAGCAGGTGCAGGAGCACCGCTACTAGGAGGAGGAGGAGCGTCGCGGAATGGCCGGCGGCCTCGATCTCCTCTGGGATCCGGACGTGAAAGCTCCATCTGCGTGTGGCCACCGGTATACGGGAGCAATGCGAGGTAGCGGTCGCGTTTGATAGCAAGTGATAGCTGGCGCTGGTGCGGAGAACATGTTCCCGTCTTACGGCGAGACTCAATCTTTCCCCACTCAGATATAAGCCGGCGATTACGGCTTACATCTTTGTAATCGATAGTTACTTTATCAACACAGAATTGGCAAACTTTTCGGCGGGGGAAAAAACGACGGCCGCCGGTCGGGCGACGTCTCTGGGTGCTTTCCATATCGAGAACTCCTTCAGGCCCATCACAGGCCGCCCCTCACTGGGGCTTATCAATTTGGACCCCAGACTTCTGGGGGAGCGACCTAGGCCGCCCTAGAAAGGCAGGTCATCTGGAGTGGAGGCTTCGCTAGGTTCAAACGCCGGCGCCGCCCCTCCCCCAACATCTTCACTACCTTGCTCACCGGTACCAGCCCTATCCAAGAATAGGACTCGACTGGCGATGATTTCGTTTCGGAAACGCGTTTGACCATCGTTACCCTGGTAGGTATGACTATGCAAACGCCCTTCGACGTATGCGCGGCGACCTTTGTTCAGGTACTGATTGACCTGCTCAGCAAGGCTATTCCACGCAACTACAGTGAACCATTCGGTCTCTTGCTTACGCTCACCATCTTGGCCGCTATAACTACGACTTGTGGCAATCCTGAACGACGTGACAGGGCTTCCGTTGGGGGTATACCGCATTTCCGGGTCCGTCCCAACATTTCCGATAACCATCATTTTGTTCAGGCCAGCCATAGGTGTTCGCTAGTCCTGTCGAATCAGTAGGTGGCGCATTACATCATCAGTTAACTTGAGGCCCGCCTCAAGAACCTTAGATCCCTGTGCTTCCATACTGAGGTGAGCTAAATGGTAATTGGCCTCGGCTTTGATGCCAATCTTGTAGGCAAGTTTCCTACGGCCCCAGCTATCCTCGTCCACTACTTCTCCGGAGTGGTCGCTGATTAGGCTGCGCACGCGGTCCATGACCGCGCCAATCCGCTCTTCGTCAACGTCCGCTTCGAGCATTAGTACAAGCTCGTATTGCCTCAATTTTTTCTCCGTCCAGTGCTACTGCGCCTGCGGTTTATCTTACCGCACGAACGATAAGTATATCAGTGAGCCCTCTCGTCCTCAACGGTCGTTGTAGTTTGCCTGGCAATCTAAGTCATATTTTCCAATCCTGGGACAGGGAATCGGGATGTAAGGGCTATGACAGCCTCACGCACCTCGGTCTCAGCTTTCTCATCACCACGGTGGTTCAACGCTTTAACAATGAGTTCGCCCACTTGGCGGCATTCGGCTTCACCGAAACCCCTGGTCGTGATGCTGGGAGTGCCCAGTCGCAATCCACTGGTCACTCGGAAAGGCTCTGGGTCATTAGGAATCGCATTCTTGTTGACGGTGATGCCGACGCGCCCAAGAGTCTCTTCCGCTTCGACCCCTGTGATTTCAAGCGCCCGCACATCCACCAGCATTAGGTGATTGTCGGTACCGCCCGAGACGAGGCGAAGGCCCGCCCTCTCCAGCGTAGATGCCAGTGTTTTAGCATTCGACACAATTGCTTGTCCGTATTCCTTGAAGTCTGGGCGGAGTGCCTCACCGAAGCAGACCGCTTTAGCAGCGATGGCATGCATGAGCGGCCCTCCTTGTGCATAGGGGAATACTGCGCGGTCGATAGCACGTCGGTGGTTTTCGGTGGACATAATCAATGCTCCACGCGGGCCCCTCAGCGATTTGTGAGTGGTGGAGGTGATGACTTGCGCATACGGCACTGGGGATTGATGAACACCTGCCGCAATCAATCCTGAGATGTGCGCCATGTCGACCATGAGGACAGCCCCAACCTCTTCTGCTATCTGGCCGAAACGCTCGAAGTCGATGCTTCGCGAGTAGGCCGTGTACCCTGCGACGATGACCTTGGGGCGGTGCTCGCGTGCCATCGCTGCTATAGCGTCGTAGTCCAGTTGTTCGGTATCAGGATCGAGTCCATACGCAACGAAGTTGTAAAGCTTGGAGGAAAAATTAACAGGGCTACCGTGAGTCAGGTGGCCGCCTTGGTCGAGCCGAAGCCCCATGACCGTGTCTCCCAATGATAAAAGAGCGGCGTATGCTTCCATGTTCGCGGATGCACCCGAGTGAGGTTGCACATTGACATGCTCGGCTCCGAACAGTTCTTTGGCCCGATCGATCGCAAGTTGCTCCGCGATATCCACGTACTCACAACTACCATAGTAGCGAGCACCCGGGTAGCCTTCGGCGTACTTGTTGGTCAAAGCGGAGCCCTGGGCCTCCATAACTGCTGCGCTCGCGTAGTTCTCAGAAGCGATGAGGACTATATTGTTCCTCTGTCGTTCCGTCTCAAGCTCAATCGCCCGCGCTATATCAGGGTCGCGGTCCGCCAATACACCCACTCTGGCATCCTCCTGCATTTCTTGGGAACGGTTCAATGGCTGCCAGCGCTATACAGCGACGAACAGCACTAACAAGCACGAATATAGAAAATATCAATGGGAGTTTATCGGAGGCGCCGCCCTGCCAACAAGCAAGGGCCCGAGGCCGTTCGTGAGCGTATCGCGGTGGATTGCTTAGGCCTGCGCAGTACGCAATCTAGCCTCCGTTTCAATGACCTCCTTGACGAGCGCCACGAATAGTCCGGTAACGGCGACTCTGCCATAGAACACAAGTGGGTAGCGAGCGCTAATCCGAGTGGGGAACCTCTATTGTATTGCCTAAATGTATACGCCACTCAGGGGTGTATTAGCTTTGACGCAGCCAACGCGTCGCGAAGATAGCGCCAATTCCAATACCCATTGAACGCTTCACCGAGACAGAGTCAGGAATTCATCTCTCGTGGTACCTTTAACCGTGGAATGATACGAGCAGTTTTTTTCGATTTCTATGGAACTTTGGCCGAGTGGCAGCCCGCAGCCGGGGACATACAACGTAAGTCCGCCGCTGCCGAGGGAGTAGAACTTGATTCAGCTGCTATCGAGCGGGCCTACCCGGTCGCCAATGCACTCCTCGACCGAGAGAATGCGTTGCAGCGACTCGCCTCCCGA
>CALGTL010000203.1 GCA_937901475.1 uncultured Dehalococcoidia bacterium | reverse complement strand
ACCCACGTAGCACCAAGCTCTCGGTGCTGTGCTGTCGCAGCCTCGCTTACGTCATTGACTATCAACGAATGGCCCGCATTGATGAGATTCCTGGCCATAGGCCCGCCCATCTTCCCGAGTCCGATAAATCCTACATTCACTCTTCCCTGCCTCTTTGCACTGTTGCTTATTAAAAATATGGCAAACTGGCCCACTGGTTGTCTGTATTGCCGGACCTTACACCTGAGGATGAAGGCTCGGCAGCAACTTCTACGTACGTCTTTCTTTGGCCGTGAATATTTAGCGCCCCGCCGAAGTCTATGGCGAGCTCCTATATGGGTCAACGGATATCATCTCACCGCTGTATGCCGTAGCACCCCTCGTGGGTTTGGCGTAACGTTTCGATTGTAAAATCCAGGCTTACTAGGAGAGATAGAGATGACGGACAAGGTGCGCATAGGGATTATCGGAGCGAACCCATCCAACGGCTGGGCATCTCGTTCTCATATGCCTGGTATCAAGGCCGGCATCCCAGGCATTGATCTCGTTGCCGTTAGCACGACACGGCAGGAGAGCGCCGATGAGGCCGCCGCTAGCTTCGGCGTTGAGCATGCCTTCGACGACCACCGCAAGATGCTGGAGCGGGATGACATTGACGTCGCCGCAGTTGTGGTCAAGTTGCCCCTCCACTATGAGTTGGCCAAGGACATCATAGACTCAGGTAAGAACGTGTACGTCGAATGGCCACTGGGAACCACCACGGCTCAGGCTGAAGAACTCGCCGCCCTCGCTAAAGAGAAGGGCGTGCGCACTGCTGTGGGCCTCCAGTCACGACGCTCTGCAGAAGCACTGCACATTCGCAAACTCATCGAGGATGGCTACGTGGGCGAAGTCTTTTCTGTTGACATGACTCAGTTCAGCACCGGCGGTCTCGCTCGTCCTTCTGGTCGCATCTGGATGCGTGACAAGGCTGCTGGGGCCAACGTCCTCACTATCACCTTCGGCCATGCCGTAGACCTGCTCATGACTGCAGTTGGCCCCTTTGCATCGCTGTCTGCCCAGGTAACTAACCAAGTTCATGAATGGACCGCTTCCGACACCGGCGAAAAGTTCTCAGTGGACGCCCCCGACGACATCCGTGTGATTGGCATGCTCAAGAGCGGCGCGGCCGTCTCGGTTCATGTAGGCCAAGTGTCCACCGTTTCAGTTGGACACCGCACCATCGTCCACGGCAGTAAAGGTACCCTGATGCTGGAGGCCGCGGGCTCGCCTCACTCTGGCGGTGAAGCGACCCTCCGGGGAGCCCAAGGCGACGATACTCTAGCGCCGATTGATGTGCCCCAGTCACCTTGGGTTGCCGTTAACGGCCTCGAAGGGCAATCGATCAACATTGGTAAACTCTGGGCTTCCTACGCCGAATCTCTTCAAGTCGGCAACACTGACTTCGACCCTGATTTCAACTCCGCTGTGGAGCACCATAAATTCATCGACATTGTCCAGCGCGCCTCTGACACAGGGCTGCTTCAGGTGCTTTAATCTCTTGTCGGTTGTTTCTTATGAGGATTGAGGAGACAGATTCCCCGCGCCGCCGAGGCTAAAGGACTGGTACGCTAGCCGCCGTGACTAATCGCCCAGACCCCGCCAAACAAATAGCTAACCTTCGCAAAATTGTCGCGGCAGAGGCAGCCGATGGGTTCCGTGACAAGATGGTGGCGGGTGGCCTCGACGGTTTTCTGCGTAACTTGCGAGCCAACGCCAAGTATCATCCCTCTCTCAACATGCTCGAGGAGCTAGGCCTCCTGTCGGTTGGTTATGGGGAACTAGACGACTCGAAACGCCAGCGTTGGTCCCGAGAGGTCCTGCGCTACATTGGCCAAAGCTCCCCGCCGCCCAAGCAGAGTGAGCGGCTCACACCGCCTCCTCCTGATCTCGTCGCGAAAGAGGCCATCTCTATTGGCATCAACGACCCCACCACAGCGCTCAAGAGCGTTAACCGTCCGGCCGGTGAAAAACTCGCTAATCTTGGCGTGAACACAATTCGCGACCTTCTCTTCCTGTTCCCCAATCGCCACCTCGACTACAGCGATTGCCGCGCCATCGCTCAGGCAGTCATTGGTGAAGAACAAACCATCGTTGGCACGCTGTGGGAGGCGACCGAAAAGCGCATGGGCCGCGGTGGGCGTATGCGAGCGACAGAAGCAGTCGTTGGTGATGAGACCGGGAATATGCGCATCATGTGGTTCAACCAACCTTATGTCGCTCAGAACCTCAAGCGTGCCATTGCCAGCCTTGCTGCAGCCGGTGCTGAAAAGGTACAGATATCCCTCTCAGGTAAAGTCTCCGCATACAACGGGCGTAAGCAAATGCACTCTCCGGACTGGGAGGTAGTCGACGATCCGGACACCTATCAATTGGTCAACACGGGCCGCCTCGTGCCCGTTTACCCCAAAAGCGAAGGCCTCTATCAAAAAACCATCCGCAGAATCATACGAGAAGCGCTGTTGTCTCAGACAAAGGATGGAGAGATTGAGGTTGAAGACCATCTGCCTCAGGACGTAATTATCCGAAACGACCTATTACCACTGGGCAAAGCCCTCAGTCAGGTGCACTACCCTGACTCCCATGACGACTTCGAGCTTGCCCGCCGCCGCCTGGCCTTTGATGAACTCCTCGTGCTGCAACTCGCCGTCGCAGCCAACCGCGCTCGGCCTCTGGGGGAAGACCCAGGCATCCCGCTCAACCCCATGCCCGACGCGGTCAAAACGTTTATCGCCTCATTGCCCTTTGAGCTAACCGAAGGTCAAACGACTGCCATCGCCGAAGCAACACTCGATGTTGCGGAGGCGAAGCACCCGATGAGCCGGCTGCTTCAGGGTGATGTGGGCAGCGGTAAGACCGTTGTGGCTCTCGCCATGCTACTCACCGCCGTTGCTGACGGCTACCAAGGTGCACTTATGGCCCCCACCGAAGTGCTCGCCGA
>CALGTL010000202.1 GCA_937901475.1 uncultured Dehalococcoidia bacterium | reverse complement strand
GGGATATCCAAGATGGTCGGCATGATTCGAAGTTAGACCGGCAACTAATTTGAGAGCAGGGCCTCTGCTAATGCTTTATAGTCCGGCCGCGTGCTGACGGATTTTGCTCATGTTGCTCTTCCTGCTTTGCGTTCATCGGCGCGAGCAGCTTTAGAGGTAATCATGATGCAATCGAACCTTACCGGAAAGTTGCTTCATGTGACACCTTGCGATGAATCGAAACCCGCGGCCGCGATTGAGTAAGTTACGGCGAGTTCATGATGAGCAGGTCTGCTTGACCCCTTCCGACCGTACCGGTACCTTTGTGAACGCTACCTTTGCGCCAACGTGATTCGCCCTCTGGCCCGTAGCATAGGAGAGAGACTGCGATGCTAACTTCCATTCCCTGTGTTTTGATGCGAGGCGGTACCTCAAAGGGGCCTTATTTTCTCGCCTCTGATTTACCCGCAGATACCGCACTCCGAGATCAAGTACTCCTCGCAGCCATGGGATCCCCAGATAATCGTCAGATTGACGGTGTCGGCGGAGCGGACCCCCTAACGAGCAAAGTCGCCATCATTGGACCTCCCACACGGGAGGATTGCGACGTGGACTATCTCTTTGCCCAGGTGGTAATCGACGAGGCAGTCGTTGATGTATCCCCCAACTGCGGCAACATGCTCGCAGGCATCGGAGGATTCGCGATTGAACATGGGTTTCTGGCCCCTGTTGAAGGCGAAACTGTGGTTCGTATTCACATGGTCAATTCGGGTGATCGAGCGATAGCCCGCATTCCTACTCCCGGTAAGCAAGTGGAATACGAAGGAGATGCTCGCATAGATGGAGTTCCTGGTACCTCAGCCGCCATCATGATTGATGTTGAAGAGACCGCGGGCTCTTTCTGCGGGGCACTATTGCCCACAGGAAACTCGATAGATGTCATCGATGGTGTCGATTGCACCCTAATGGACAACGGTATGCCTGTGGTGGCGATGCGGGCCGTCGATCTCGGCCGTACGGGTTATGAAACTCGCGATGAACTCAACGCCGACGCGGAGCTAAAAGAACGTTTAGAGTCTATACGGCTAAAAGCGGGTCGTTTGATGAATTTGGGGGATGTCACATCCATGGTTACTCCCAAAATGTTTCTCTTGGCTGCCCCAAGGAATGGGGGGGCGCTCTGCACTCGGTCGTTCATCCCCAAAGTCGCCCATGCATCTATCGGTGTTCTCGCGGCGGTCACGATTGCGACCGCATGTGTAATCCCCGGCACCACTGCCGATGGACTAGCAAATGTCCCTGGTGGCAATCGCAAGATGATTATGCTTGAGCACCCAACCGGCGATTTCGCGGTAGAAATTGAAGTTTCTGGTCCTTCCCATGATCCCAAGATTGAGCGCGCGGCACTTCTCCGCACCGCGCGCAAACTATTCGAGGGGAATATTCTCATTCCCGGGCGGGTCTGGGATGGTAAGAATTCGAACCTAGAAACTGCGAGCACATAGGAAGCTAGATATGACAACTCCCAAGATCATCGCAGGGCCGAATCAAAACCCGGTCAAACCTTCAATAACCCTTCCTGACGGGGCCTGTGACTCCCATTGCCACATTTTCGGTCCTAGCGATATGTTCCCGTACCATCCGAACCGCTCATACACGCCACCTGACGCTGGCAAGCATGCATTGAAAGCGCTTCACGACCACTTAGGCATCTCTCGTGCGGTGATAGTGCATGCGTCATGTCACGGCACATACATGGATGCAACCCTGGATGCAATAGCGAGCTCCAACGGTAATTATCGCGGGACGGCAATGGTGGAGAAGAATGTCTCCGATGCCGAACTCCGTCGGCTTCATGAAGGTGGTATCCGCGCTGTACGGTTTAATTTTGTGAAGCATCTTGAGAGTGTTCCCGAACCGGAGGAGGTCATGCGCATGGCGGAGCGTGTGAAGAGCATGGGGTGGCATTTAGTTGTTCACCTAGATGCAGTGGACATCACAGAACTGTCGCCTTTATTGCTGAGCCTACCGGTACCGTTCCTTATTGATCATATGGCTCGCGTAAAAGCTTCCGATGGCATCGCACAGCCCGCGTTTAAGACATTGCTTGATCTCATGAAGCACGACAACGCGTGGGTGAAGATCTGTGGGGGTGAGCGTGTTTCATCTCAGGACTCACCTTTCCTTGATGCCATTCCATTTGCGCAGGCGCTTATCAACTCCGCGCCTTCAAGGGTTTTGTGGGGCACCGATTTTCCACATCCCAATGTGCGAATAATGCCTAATGATGGTGAGCTCGTGAATTTGTTCGGTGAGTACACCTCAGACCCTGTGGTACAGAAGCAGATATTAGTCGACAATCCTAATACTCTTTACTTCGATGTCAATTAGCGTAATGTTAGGTTTCCTAGGTAAGGCGAACTTCTCGAATTACATATCTCTACTCATTCCATTCTTAGTGTTTGATAGATACCACTTCTTCCCTCATTCTCTTTCTCTTATGACTCTACCAAGGCCTTCTGCCAACTCAGTCGCGCTAAATCCCCCTGGCCACTAGCCGTTGCCTAGCACTAGCATTAGGCTTGTGGCATATGGTATCTATGTACCTCTATGGGTTCCCGCAGCAGCTACTACCCGCGCCTCCGAGCGAGCGCTACCGAGGCGATGTCGATTGAAAGATCAGCTCTTGTTCAGCAGTAACATTCGACAGGCGACTTCGCCTTGGAGGTACTCATGGCCAGTTGGGGATTAAATATCGTCAAGCAGTACGAGCGGTTAGTACTATTCACTTTCGGTAGTTTCACTGAAGTCAGACAACCAGGCCTTCGCTGGGTGTGGCCGATCATCAACAACGGCTCTTCTAGGGTCGATCTCCGTGAAGTACCTGTGGTTATTCCCAGGCAAACAAGCATCACTCGTGACAATGCGCCGATAGATATCGATTTTTTCGTATACATGCGCGTCATGGAGGATCGTGCTCAAGACACTATCCTAAATATTAGCGATTTCCGTAGCGCAGCACAGGCATTAGCTATGACTACGCTTCGCGCCGTTGTAGGTGAGATGGATCTAGACGATGTGCTCTCCAAGCGCGAGCGCATCAACGGTGCACTCCAAATGAAACTGGATGAGGTAACCGCCAATTGGGGAGTAAAGGTCACGCGAGTCGAAATTCGCGAAGTAGAGCCGCCGCGTGATGTTCAGGACGCCATGAATCGGCAACTCTCCGCGGAGCGCACCCGTCGCGCAGCTGTGACGGAGGCTGAGGGTCAACGTGATGCGGAGATTAACAGAGCCGAAGGTGAGCGACGTTCTTCTATTCTCAGGGCGGAAGGGAAGAGGCAGGCAGCAATCCTAGAGGCCGAAGGTGAGCAACAAGCCCAGGTACTGCGCGCAGAAGGGTTTAGTGATGCGATGACTCGCATCAATGCCGTCGCCTCACAGGCCGACGCTCGAACCATGAGCTTGCAATACTTCGAGACTCTCAAAGAAATGGGCGCTGGGGCCTCGACGAAATTTATCTTCCCGATGGAATTCACGTCGCTGTTAGAGTCTTTCGTTCGTAGCTCTAATGTTGACAGCTCTTCGTGAATTATTGTTAATGGCAAACGCTAGAGTGCACCAAGGAGTCGGAGAATGCCTAATTCCGCATCCTCACCTAAATGCACGCGCATTACGCGCTGGTTGCTAGCAGAGAGGGCCTGGTAGTCGCCTAAGGCCTGCGCCGATATCAGCGTGCCGAATCCGTATGCCTCGCCTGGGATTGGAAGATCATCGTCATCAACTGTGCATTGCAGATACAAGCCGCTGCGAGGTCCTCCTTTGTGGAGTTGTCCACTCGAGTGCAAGAATCGCGGGCCGTATGCCACTGTCGTTACTACTTTGTAGCGTTCCGAAATTAGAGTCCGAAGGAGTCGAATGGCGGCGGTAACTCCCTCTGATGGCTCTGCATAAATCATTACCGCGAGGTAGTTACCCGAGGAAGCCCCTGCGAGCAGGCTCGGGAGATTTCCTGCGGGCGCACCCTCCAGAAAGCCTTCACCATTAACAAAGCTCTCAAGGACGTGGCTAGTTGCTTCTTTGGTTGATTGGACATCCGGTTGATCGAATGGGTGAATGCCCACTAACGCACATGCTACAGCTGCAGCTAATTCCCATCGGAAAAATTCCCCACCAATGTCGTAAGCATCCGAGACATCCAATCGAACTACGGGGTGACCGGCACTAGCTAGCCGCTCAGCCGTAGCATCTGCCTCAGCGTTGTCGTCACCCTCTAAACGTAGAAACACGAAGGCGCGATCCTGGCCGTAGGCGTGGGCCTCAAGCGGCGGTTCCCCAATTATAGGAATGATTCCTTTACCTTCTTTCCCCGTGCTCTCAGCAAGCAATTGCTCCACCCACAAGCCAAAGCCACTCATCTGGGGAGAAGTGATCATTGTTAATTTGTCACGTCCTGCTTTGATAGCAGCGCCTAAATAGGCGCCTAGCCATGCTCCGGAATCATCTGCAAGACTCACAGGGCCCGGCGATTTACTCGCGGTCTCTTCTGCTCTAGCGAGTAAGCGAGCGACATCCACGCCTATAAGCGTCGCAGGCACCATCCCAAAGAACGACAACACTGAATAGCGCCCCCCCATGTCAGGGCGGTTTAGGAAGGTACGCCTGAAACCTTGTGCCTCCGCCAAGGCTTCGAGTGGGGTTCCAGGGTCGGTGATAGCGATAAAATGTTCCCCTGCTTCATTCTCGCCAATTTCGTCCGCTACCAGTTTCCAAAAGTACTTAAAGAAGGAATTAGACTCAAGGGTGTTACCGGATTTAGAAGACACTATGAACAATGTACGCGCGGGATTGATTGCGCGTGCCACGGATTTGACCCTAGACGGGGATGTGGAGTCGAGGACGATTAAAGCTGGGTAGCTTCGAGCACTACCAAAGACTTGCCTAATCACGTCTGGCCCCAAACTACTTCCTCCCATACCAAGCAGAACAACCTGGTCGAAGAGCGATTTCCTCACTTCGTTTGCAAACGCGGTGAGTTTGGTGACCTCCTCGGTCATCTCACGAGTGACATGAAGCCAGCCGAGACGGTCGGTGATTTCTGCGGGGTCCTCACGCCAAACGGTGTGGTCGGCTGCCCAAATACGAGCAACAATATCTTCGCGCTCCAACTGGGCAAGAGCCTCGTACACCGAAGCGGCTAGGTCGCCGAGCATCGCAGCAGGTTGGCGCGTCTCTTCGATCATCAGCGAGCGCGTTTCAGAATTTTACGAGCTTCTTCTGCGACTCGCTCTGCGGTGAGGCCAAATTCCTTGTAAATCGTTGCAAAGGGCGCCGACGCCCCGAAATGATCGATGCCGATTGCCGTGCCCTGTAGCCCAATGTACCTGTCCCATCCAAGGGTGACACCCGCTTCAATAGACACACGCGCCGTTACTGAGGGAGGTAAAATTTCATCGCGATAGCTCTGAGACTGGACACCGAAAATATCCAATGACGGCATCGAGACCACGCGTACATTCACTCCTTCCATTGCGAGTGTTTTACCAGCCTCTAGCGCTATGGGAACCTCTGATCCTGTGCCTAGTAGAATCACTTCTGGCGTCGTCGATGATTGCCAAAGAATGTAGGCTCCTCGATGTAGTCCCACAGCCGATCCATACTTAGACTGGTCAAGGATTGGCAGGCTTTGTCGGGTTAACACCAGGGCTGTCGGCCCCTCATTTCGTTCGATCGCAGACTTCCATGCCTGCGCTGTTTCTGTACTGTCGGCAGGTCTTATTACATTAAGGTTGGGGACCGTACGTAAGCTCATTAGGTGTTCAATAGGTTGGTGAGTTGGGCCATCTTCCCCCACGCCCACCGAGTCATGAGTGAACACGTAGATCACTCGAAGCCCCATAAGCGCAGCTAGACGCATGGGGGGGCGCATGTAGTCAGAGAAAACCATGAACGTTGCGGTGTAAGGGATGACTCCACCATGCACTGCCATTCCGCCAGCAACAGAGCCCATTGCGTGTTCGCGAACGCCAAAGTGCATGTTGTGATCGACTGTAGCCGCGACATCGTTCTGCATCTGCACGCTTAGCAAAGTTTTGTTAGAAGGAGCTAAATCTGCCGACCCGCCAGTGAAGCCGTGGACTCGCTGAGCGATGTAGTTCATCACGCGATTGGAAGCATCGCGAGTTGCCATAGGTTTCTCATCTAAGGTGAATAGTTCAGCTAGCCCATCAGCCCAGCCTGGCGGTAATGCACCACTGAGATCTAACTCCAGCTGCGTGGCTTCTCGCGGAAACGCAGTGCGATACTCTGCCAATTGCAGAGCCCAAGCCTTTTGTGCGGCAGCACCTCGATCTAGTGCTTCCCTAGCATGAGCAACAGCTTCTGGCGGAAGATTGAATGGCTCGTGGGCCCATCCGAGATTCG
>CALGTL010000201.1 GCA_937901475.1 uncultured Dehalococcoidia bacterium | reverse complement strand
TCAGGCAATGAAGCAGCAGGGTCGAAAGATTACGATGCTGAGCATCCCAGATTATCCAATGGCCCTGCTCGCCGACCGCGCTGGGCTCGACACGATTCTGGTAGGCGATTCGCTGTCCATGACAGTCTTAGGCTATGACACTACGGTTGCTGTAACCATGGAAGAGATGCTGCACCACACCAAAGCGGTCACGCGGGCAACCAAATACGCCTTCGTAGTCGGAGACATGCCATTCATGTCGAACAACACCTCCGAGCGCGACGCCATCATCAACGCGGGTCGTTTCATGCAAGAGGGCGGCGCCGACTCAGTAAAGGTGGAGGGTGGAGTCAATGCGGCACACATCGTCACGGCGATCGTGAAGGCCGGCATCCCGGTCATGGGGCACATCGGCCTGACCCCTCAGCACATCTCTCTACTAGGAGGTTATAGAGTCCAGGGTAGGGACGTTCAGACGGCCAGACAAGTCATTGATGATGCGCTCGCAATTGAAGAAGCAGGGGCATTCGCCATCATCCTTGAGTGCGTGCCGAACCAAATATCTAAAATCGTAACCGAACGTCTCCACATTCCAACTATCAGCTACGGCGCCGGTGAATTTTGTGATGGCCAAGGACTTGTGGCACATGACATCCTTGGCATGTTCGACAAGTTCACTCCGAAATTTGTAAAGAAATATACGGAGATTGGCGAACAGATACATGAAGCCTTTGAGGCCTACGTATCGGAGGTCGTCAGTGGACAATTCCCGACGGACGAACATTCCTTTCACATCAAGAAAGAGGACCTGGCAAAGGTCAAGGGCCAAGTATAAGGTGAGGTACTATACCATGCCTTTTTCAATCCAAACCACGCCCCTCCCGTTGCCCCCTAGGCTATACTGCCCCCAGAGGAAGAGGCATGCTGATGAGAACTAGAGGCTAGGAGTCCCATGGGGGATTGGTTCAATTGAGGGCTATTGGGATATATCCCCCACCTACCGCACAATAGTCTTATAAGCCTTAATAGCATCATCGCTATTCACCTGCTACCCCCAGTAGCCTTAGTTGCTACCGA
>CALGTL010000200.1 GCA_937901475.1 uncultured Dehalococcoidia bacterium | reverse complement strand
AGTTGGCTGAGCTTGAGGTCGATCTAATCCATCCAGAAGGCACACCGCCGTTCATGATTCAAGGATATGCGGGCGAGCAGCGCATCATCGATGGCTGGGAAGGGAAATACGGCATTCCCATGGTGACGTCAGGCCAAGTGCAAATTGAAGCATTGAAGGCGCTATACATAAAGAAGGTAGTGGTTTCCTCGTACACAAATGAAGCGACGAACAATATAGTGTCGGCGTATCTGGAGGAGGCTGGAATCGAAGTGCTTGAGAACGCAGGCATCTCAGTTCCGTTCGAGCAGGCGGGCAGTCTCTCAGAGCACCAGGTGTACATGCATACGAAACAGGCCGTTCTGCGGCACCCTGAGTGCGATGGAATCCTGCTGTTTGGATCGGGCTGGCGAAGCCTGGGGGCAATCGAATTGCTCGAGCAAGACCTAGATGTCCCGGTGATCCACCCTGTACCGGCGCGTGTGTGGGCGGTACAGAAGCGATTACGAGTCAACGAAGGAGTCACTGGATTCGGGCAATTGCTCGCAGAGATGCCATAAGTATGTCAGAAGGCAGTCCGAAATTGGTGACCACGCCACCCTGCGTCGGGTAAACTTACGTAGTTCGCCCCATGCCGAAGTGGCGGAATGGTAGACGCGACGGTCTCAAACACCGTTGGGGGCAACCTCATGTCGGTTCGACTCCGACCTTCGGCACCAATTTTCTCCCTAGGCCATTATCTGGTAAATGGGCTTTCTTGATGAAGCCAGCCTGGGTGTGTATGCACACCTATTCGCTACGACTACCCCCAGTGCTTAGATATTTAGTACCTGTTCCCTGATATTGAGGAGAAAGACCGGTACAAGAATGACCCTCTCGGGCGTCCGTCCATCGGTCGCCATAGCTTTCCGCTGTCATCCCTTAGCGGGCCAGGACTTTCATTGACACCAGAGGGCGATTGGGTACCTCGCCCTCGATCAATACCGTGCACGCCGAGTGCTACCAGCCACCCCTTTATACAATTAGTTGACCGCACCCGCGATTTAACTCCGCTGTGACGGTTGGGTGCCGCGGGCGTATGCTCACGCGAGGGCCGTAGGAGGCGTGGCAATGGCACTTGCGTATCACTTTCACCATGATGGTCGAACAACACTGAGACGACTGTATACACGGGAGGCAAGCGTGCTCATTGAGAATAGAAGAGGGCTCCGTGAATACGGAGCCCTCTTCTATTCAGTCGTCTCTAGAACTAGACCGAAGCTTGGGCTGCCCACGTATCAAGAACAACCTGAATCTCTTCAACTTGGGTAGGAGGCTCATCAGCTTGAGCACTCATGTATGTGGTGAAACGCTCCGCCCCTTGCATAGTGGGCCAACGCTCCAGCGGCAACTCCACAAATGAAGCTTCTTTGGGATCTCTGAATGTATTCATCGGATCCCCGCCGTCCGCGACGATATTCATCTGCTCACGAAGGAGCTTACGGTACATGATAATCCCGCGGTCAGACTCTCCGAGCTTCTCCAAACTACGGTCAGCATTTTTGCCTTGTGTAATCCAGGCAACAAAGTCTTGGTGATTTACCAGATCAGGAATAATCCCTCCGTCTTTATCGAACAGCGGGACATACCAGTATGGAATCGTCTCTTGCTTTGGCTGCGTGACGCCCGGAGCGCTCTTGTAGAAGAACCAAGTTATGTGCAGTGTTGTTTCGTCGTCCACCGGCACCCGATATTGGAAATTGCACTTCACCATATCACCGACGTACAAGATGTTCGGAAATACGGCTGGGTGTCCCATTGTCCAATCGTGATCCTCTTCAGTGCTATCGTCGGTCACGCGTCGCTTGATCACTCCGTGGTCGAATTCCGTGAACCCAATCTTCTTGTGTTTACGCGGCACCGTCATGACCAACTCGGGGGCATTGCCGTTCCTTGCCATGACTTCTTGGCGCTGAACCTCGCCCCAATATCCATGCAGCCATTCTAGGTGGACAGGGTCAAGCGAATTCTCTTGACACTGCAGCCAATTGCAGGGGAGCTCAGCAATACCGATGGCGGCGTACCCATTCTCGTACGCATAAGGCTCCCAAGTCGGCAGTAGGGGGGCAGGAAGGGGCCCCATGTACGCCCACAGCATGCCAAATCTATTTTCGATGGGGTACGCGTTGACCTTGACCTTTTCCTTGAAACGACCGTCCGGATGAACGGTTTCTTCGAAAGGCTGCTCGATACACTGGCCGGTTTCGTTGTACATCCAGCCGTGGTACATGCAGCGTAGGCCATTTTCTTCAGGGATACCGTAGGAGAGATCTACGCGACGGTGAGGACAGAGGCGATCGATTAAACCGTAGGTACCTGAACGGTCACGGTAAAGAACAAGATCCTCCCCTAGGAGCCGAACTGCCTTTGTGGGGCGGTCTTCAAGCTCACCGGTGGCTGCGAGCGGGTGCCAATATCGGCGCATCAATTCGCCCATGGGTGTACCTGGGCCAACTTTGGTAAGGGCGTCATTCTCTTGTACTGAAATCATGAATTAAAACCTCCGGATGAAAAGGAAAGGCGAATCATCGGCGTCATTCTACACTCCGCGACACGCGACACGACAATAGCCCGGTTAGTAGATCTGCACTACCCACGAGAAGTCCTTGATTCGGCATTTCGCCCTAAACAAGACCTGCGGAGCAATGATCAAATGCGGAGATCGGCCTAGCTTGCTTAAGTAGGTGGCCTATAAGTGCCGAATGCGTCACGCAATGTGTCGCATATCTCGCCGATAGTTGCGTAGGCCTCAACGCATGCAAGCAGCGCTGGCATAGTGTTAACGTCGGTATCGGCTGCAGCGACTGCTAGGTGACTTAGCGTACGATCAACCGCTGCTGTATCACGGATGGCCCGTACTCGCTGAATTCGCTCTACTTGGCGACGCTCAGCGTCGGGATCCAAGCGCAGCACATCAACGGTTGATTCCTTGGGCGATACGTTCGCGTTCACTCCCACGATGATCCGCTCGTTAGATTCGACCAACCCTAGATGCCGATACGCGGAGTTTTCGATTTGTTGCTGCTGGAAGCCATGCTCGATCGCTGCAGAAGCCCCACCCATGGCATCAATGGATGCAATCAATTCGTTAGCTAGGTTCTCTAATTCGTTGGTTAGGTTTTCAACGTAATAAGAGCCCGCGAGAGGGTCAACCGTCTCTGTCACACCAGATTCACTTGCGAGCACTTGTTGAGTACGAAGGGCGAGGGTCGCTGAATCTTCAGTGGGTAACCCCAACGCTTCGTCCTTCGAGTTCACATGTAACGACTGTGTACCGCCGAGGACCGCCGCGAGGCCTTGGATAGTGGTGCGCACGACGTTGATGTCAGGCTGTTGGGCCTGCAGTGTTACCCCTGCAGTTTGCGTGTGGAAGCGGAGCATCCATGAGCGAGGGTCTTTAGCGTGGAACCGGTCTCGCATAATCTTAGCCCACATCCGCCGGGCTGCACGGAACTTCGCTGCTTCTTCGAAGAGGTTGTTATGAGACGCGAAGAAGAATGAAATGCGCCCCGCGAATGAATCGACATCTAGGCCTGCATCGACAGCTGCCTGAACGTATGCGATGCCATTGGCGAGAGTGAATGCAATCTCTTGAGGGGCCGTCGATCCTGCCTCACGCATGTGGTAACCGCTGACACTGATGGTGTTCCATTGAGGAACATACTCTGCGCAGAAGGCGAACATATCCGTGGTTAAACGGAGCGAAGGTGCTGGAGGGAAAATATATGTCCCCCGTGCGATGTACTCTTTCAAGACATCATTCTGTGTGGTTCCTCCGAGCTTATCGAAACTCACTCCTTGCTTCCGAGCTACTGCAAGGTATAAAGCTAATAAGATGGGAGCCGTTGAGTTAATAGTCATTGATGTAGTGACTTTGTCCAACGGAATCCCGTCGAACAACGCCTCCATATCAGCCAAGCTTGCTATAGAAACACCTACCTTACCTACCTCTGAGCGAGCCATTTCATGGTCTGGGTCGTACCCGGTTTGCGTAGGGAGATCAAAGGCGATAGACAATCCATTTTGGCCTTGAGACATCAAATACCGGTAGCGTGCGTTGGATTCTTCCGGGGTCGAAAACCCTGCGTATTGGCGCATGGTCCAAAGACGCCCGCGGTACATAGAGGGCTGGATTCCCCGAGTGAATGGGTACTCGCCAGGAAGCTCTGAACTGCCAACAGTGTGAGGGTTATAAACTGGGTGGATGGTCAGGTCGGACTCGGTTAGGAATTCCGAGCGGCGCTCGGGCGTTCGTTTGACGGCTGGGCGATAGATCTCATCGCTCCAACGTTGGTGGTCGTCTGGCATCAGCGCCCTCTACAAGGTCGTATTGGATAGTAATGTTACCCGAGGCAGGCTCTAGGTGCGCTTATGAAGAAAGTGCGCATTGCCGTACGATCCGTCGATCAATGAATCGCGCGATAACTAGGTTCGTGATCTTCATATGCCCTTGAAACCTTTCTATTCGAAGAAAGAGCCTCGTGGGTAAGCATGGGGTCGTTTATCAAAACTTCGAATATAAAGCTTACCTGCCATATAGTGAGGAAGCTCTAAGTGGAGGTACCTAATGATTATAGTAAGGAGATTTTTCGCAGTACTTCTGGTCCCTGTGTTCCTAAGTGTTTTCCTAGTCACATTACTAATGATGCGTGTGAACGACACTTTTTTCGAGACCGGGTTCTATGCGAATACGCTCACGGAATTGGATGTGTTCAATTTTATCTATGACGAAGCTATCCCTTACGTCATAGATAAATCCCAACGAGAGGGTACCTTTCCTCTCGTGTATATACCGACAGGGATTGATGCCACACCAGAAGGCATCTCTTCGACCATTAAGCGTGTGTTCCCCCCGGAATGGCTTGAAGAAAATGCTCACGCTATTATCAATGCTGCTGTCCCTTACATCAGGGGAGACGAACAGAATTTTGGAGTGACAGTTACCCTCGACGACCGCCTCGAAGTGGGGGCTGAGGTGTTTGAAGAATTACTAATCGGCGCTGATATCCACGAATTCTTGATTGATGAAAGGATTCAGGGGGCGATTGACGAGTCCAACATCTTGGGCGAACTCCCTTTAGGCATATCCCTCACATCGAAGCAATTGATGGAAGGTGTAATAGAGATTATTCCTGAGCTCTGGTTCGATGATCAGGTTGCCGGCGCGATTGAAGAGATGCTGCCTTACATGCTCGGTCGCATGGATTCGTTTTCGATCACCATCCCGCTGCAAGAGCGAGCAGAAATGGGTATCAATGTTCTTGAGGATTGGGTGCTGACTGGCCTAGAAGACGATAGCACTTATCAATTTTTGCTTCAGGAGCAAATAGCCCCAGCAGTGCAGTCTGCGCTTGGGTCAGTCGTTCAGCTCCCATATGGAGTAACGTTTACCAATGCGGAGGTTGTCGCAGCCATCAGCGCCGTGCTTCCCAGAGAATGGGTTGCTGAACGCATGCGAGAGATGATCCCGGTCATTGGCCCTTATATGGTCGGCCGCACTGAAAGCTTTGTTTTCCTTCTCCCGCTTGCAGACCGCACCACATTGGCTGCCTCGGTGCTAGTTGTCATTGCCGATGCGAAATTTTCTGAAGCCTATATGTCCATCCGAACATGCTCGCTTCAAGATCTGTTTGACCTGACGCTTTCCCTCGATTCCTTGCCTGCCTGTCGCCCTCCATTCGTTTCCTATGAGCAATTGAAGGGAGTCATTGGACTGGATGTACTGGAGGAGCTTGTGGCTGCAATCGTCAAGCCGTTGCCCGAAACCCTTGCCTTGACTGATGAGTTGTTATTTGCTCAATTCGAGGCAAATGGACCTTTCGATTTAGATGACCTTCGCAAGACTCTGCGTGGCGGCTACGTATTCACCGAGCAGGAACTAGAAAGCTTGATTCGTTCCCAGTCCGCAGGGCCCGCTGAGGGTGAACGTAACGTAGCGTTGTTAGGTGATATCCGAAAAATGTTTCGCGACGGTTTTGCTTTCGATGATACTCATCTGCGTAATCAGATTGGTAGCGATTTTGAACTCGAGATGCTTGACCGGGCCCGATGGCTCCTCCGCTCTAGTAGGAGCAGCACTACTTACGGTCTTCTAATTCTTGGATTGGTCGCGCTGGCAGCCGGATTTTTGGGCGGGCGCCGATGGGGTTCTAGATTAGCCTGGGCGGGCTTGCCAGTGCTGTTGTCTGGCTGCGTCTCTGCGATCATGCTAGGCCCAGTCGCTGCCTATGCGTTTGAGGTTATCGATGGCTCTATTCGAGGACTTGAAGCTAACAGTATAGTCATCAGCAAAATTTTAGATGCTCGGATATTTATGGAGGCAAGCTTTGTTACTCCCATGGTCTCTCAGAGCTTGGGCACGACTCTTTTTGGTGCAGGCCTTTTGATTTTTGGCGCCATCCTCGTCAAGCGCGGGAATCACAAGGCAAGGTGGGAGTGATTTCCAATAGCCAGGTTTTGGAATCTGAAAGAGCCCAGGTAACCCGGAACAAGGATGATTCACTCAAGGAAGATTAAAATCAAAGAGGTCGCAGGCCATCGCTCCGTTGCGAGGGTGCAGCGAGCGTCGCTAGAATCGCCGTACTCGTAATAGTAAGTACCTATCATAGCGCAATGTGCGTAGGTAATTGGGACGTGGCGTATGACTGACCGTATCGTTGCTGGTGACCCGCGAGACGATGACATTCCATCCGAGGGAGGGCTGCGGCCGCGCCGACTTGCCGATTACGTTGGCCAAGAGAAAATTAAAGCGAACCTAACTATTGGGATGTCTGCCGCCCAACAACGCGGAGAGTCACTGGACCATGTGTTGCTCTATGGCCCTCCAGGCCTTGGCAAAACAACACTCGCAAATATTATTGCGTCCGAGATGGGAGCGAATATTCGCGTTACAGCAGGTCCTGCAATTGAACGGCCCGGAGACATGGCTTCCCTGCTGACGCAACTCAAAGAAGGTGACGTCCTTTTTATTGATGAGATTCATCGATTAGGCAAAGTTGTTGAGGAGATTCTTTATCCCGCAATGGAGGATTTCTCTCTGTCGTGGGTAATGGGTAAAGGATTGAGCGCTCAAAGCATCAACCTCAAAATCGAACCCTTTACCTTGGTTGGTGCGACTACAAGATTCTCAATGCTAAGCCCCCTCTCCGTGACCGGTTCGGGGCAACTTATCGGCTTGACTTCTACGACCTTCCTGCTATGGAACACATAGTGGCGCGCTCTGCCGAGATACTGGGGGTTTCGATTGCCCCTGAAGGTGTAACGGAGGTCGCAAGACGCGCAAGAGGTACACCAAGAGTGGCCAACCGGCTTTTGCGTCGCGTCCGTGACTACGCACAGGTGCGGGCAGATGGAATAGTGACGTCAGAAGTTGCTTCTAAAGGACTAGCGCTTCTTGAAATCGATAGCTTGGGCCTTGATGACGTTGACCACCGAGTACTCCGGACTATCGCCGAGAATTTCGAGGGAGGGCCTGTCGGCCTAGAGACCATCGCAGCATCTATTAGCGAAGAAGCCGATACCATTATGGATGTGTACGAACCTTTCCTCATGCAGCTGGGATTCCTGAGCCGTACTCCCCGAGGGCGTATCGCGACCAAAGCTGCATACGTGCACCTTGGGCTTCCATTTCCCGAGAAACTGGAGCAACGGCAGTCGACGTTTTGGACCGGCCAAGCGCAGTGATACTCGGCCTGTTACTGCTTGTAACGGGCATTCTGTCAGCACTTCTCGGTTGCGCGCAGGAGCCATGCTCGTCTCACAGCCAGACCCTTGATTCCCCTCTAATAACTGCTGATGCCCCGATAGAGAAAATGCCACTTCATTCAGTAGTAGTCTGTGTTAATGCAGAGGCATTCGTCGTGGAAGTTGCTGATGATGCTACTGAGCGTGAAATAGGCCTATCTGGACGCGATTCCCTAGGAAAGATGCAGGGTATGTGGTTCGCGTATCCTGTCGCAGGCGAGCCAAGTTTCTGGATGAGGGATATGCAGTTTGCGATTGATATTGTGTGGGTCGACGCTGAACTGCGAGTCGTAAGCGTCACTCATGAAGCGCCTGCGCCAATAGATGGAGCGCCGCTTGATCTGCTTCCACGGTATAGCCCTGATGAGCCTGTGATGTATGTGCTTGAGATCAACGCAGGCCTAGCTCACGATCTAGGCATTGAGGAAGGGGCGTTAGTGTCGTTCATTGGTAAATAATAATCAGGAGGATAGCGTGATCTTTGAAATGAGGACTTATGAAGCAGCACCAGGTAAGCTTCGACCTTTGATAGACAGATTTGCAAAGACAACGGACCGCCTATTCAAGGAATATGGATTTAGGCCCGTTGGTTACTGGACAGAGTCCATTGGCGACAACACTAAACTTCATTACATGCTTGCGTGGGAAAATGACACTGAACGGCTCGAGAAATGGGCAGCATTCCGGGATGACCCTGAGAGAGTAGCTGCATTCGCTGCGTCAGAGCGCGATGGGCATTTAGTAGCAAAGATCAACAACCGGATTTGGGTGCCAACGGCCTTCTCAGAGTTGAAGTAGGAAAGGTACAGATAAGCGACGTGTTACCCCCGTGTGACACATCGACCGTTATTGACCGCGACACGCTTGTTTGTCGATGGCCACCAATTCCTCCCGATGGGATGATACACAAGAGCGTTTCGACGCAGGGCAACTATGAGTAGCAGTGCCATCGCCTTGCCTCGGCGTGACATGGGCCTCTAGAATCGTACTGTTGCATACTTTCCACGCTGCCCCGTGGTGCAGTGGTAGCACAGCAGTCTTTGAATCTGTTAACCCTGGTTCGAACCCAGGCGGGGCAGCCAATAATGAGCTAGTAAAGCGGCGCCCCAATAGTACTATTGGGGCGCCGCTTTGTTTTCATGGTACTGGCGAAACTAGTCGACGGAAGCAATATCAGCGAGCGGGGTGTTGTAATCGACACCACGAGACCGAAACCAAATTCCGACACCAGCCCAGAACTTCTCTGGATCCATGTCAGTGATATCCCCAATGGCGTCACGGGAAATAATCAGCGTTCCCCATGCTTCAGGATTAAACCTATCGCCTTCGATGGGGTGGTCGCCTTCCCATGCTGCGATGTTAGGTAGCTGTACCGCGAGGAAGTCATGCAAGACTTCGGCGTCAGCCGTGAGCGCTTCTTTGACGATGCCGTCTTGTAAAATCAGCACGACATCAAATTCGCCATATGACCGCCACTCTGTCGTTAGGGCCACGGTAATCAGCCTTCCTAGGTCTTAAAGTCACGCTTGCTTGTCTAGGGCCAAAGGAGCATGCGAGCGGCATTTCCTGAAATCTATTGTATCGCTCGATGTGACACGCGACGTGGCGCATCGTATTTAAAAGAACGTGGTTATCACTTTGGATAGAAGGACGTTCTGGTCAAGGAGAATGAGCCTCTTCGCGATCTTCCACTCAGTGTCAGGATCACGACGCAGCACATCTTGCCGCGTGCCTACGAAGACGTTGACTTCGTCTCGCAGCCGATTGGTCCAGCAGTAAAAATTGCTGCGCACTGGCACCTCGTCGCCGTCAATCTCCCCAACTTGGATGTTGGTAATCAAATGGCGAACACGCGAGAATGGCTCCTCCGCCCAGTGCAGTCCTGTATTGATCTGGCGAACCCGACCCGCGAGGGTTCGCTTGCCTTCGTCGAACCAAGAGATTTCAGACTCAGAATCACTATTCTCGCGATGCTGCTCGCCGAACTTCACGTTGCGGCGTACCGGCATGTGATAGTGGATGTCCTCGGCGATAAGCTCAATCCAGTCGTTATAGCGGCGGTCGTCTAGTAACTCCGCTTCACGGTACAGGAATTTCTCAATTCCACGCTCAAAGAGAAGGCGCTCGATTGCTTGATTGGTCGCATTAGTAGTCATGATTGTTCTCTCGCTTCTAGCTGAGGCCGACTACGTCGGTAGCAAAGACCATGTCTTCGCTACCAACGAGAGAAGAGTCCTCCGGTGACTCTAGGAACTTGATAAAGAGCCAGGCGCCGTCTTTGGGATTTGCCGTGACCTCTGCTAGAGACCCATCACGCAATCTTATCTTCTGCCCCACTGGTAAATTCGTGATGATTACGGTGTTATTTACATTAATCAAATCATCTGCGTTCGAGCCTTCGCGCCCTGTTGTCATTGGTGACTCCTCGTTCTCGCAGGTTGCTACTTGTCCGTGTTCTTCTTGGGGTTGATGGGGTAGAGATCATCCCAACTACTAGCCTCCATGAACTCCAACCAGCGGCGCAGGCGTGCACGCTGATTTTCCTCAGCGATGCGGTAATTGAATGTCATTCCAGGCAGGCGGTCGTCTTTGAAGTCGTGGCCGATCCCCATTGTGAAGTTGTACGGCAAGCGCTGGGCTATAGTTCCCAAGCTGGCCGGGAATGCGTAATTCCAATTCTCCATGTCGTCGGACTCCGTTACACCGGTTGGTCCTCCATAGCGCATCATATAGCGACGCTGCGCGTCCTTTACAACCTTTGGCGCGTTCTTGTCGACAGGATATTGCCTCCAACTCTCGGTCATTCCAACACCATGAGGGTGCCAGATTAGTATTCGATGGGGCTGTATGTTTACGTTGGGCCAAATCAGCGCTGTCCCGCCATCGCCTGCGTGTAAGTAGACGTCTTTGTACTTGGCTTGCTTCTTCGCTCGCGTCTCACGGTAGTATTCGTCGACTTCTTTGGGCTCCGTCTGCCAGGTGTCCGCGTAATCCGATACCCCTGGCTGATCGAACATGTAATTGTGACCGCCGTGACCGAGCTCAGGAACCATCATCTCGTATGAGGTCTTCGGAAAGGGAGCCTTCATTCCAGCACGACTACCCCCTTCAATTTCCCCTTGCGGGCCAATAGCGGCGACGTTAACCGAGCGATGAGTCATGGCTGCATGGGCACTGTCGCCATCAAAACTGAAGCCAGGGAATTTCCAATTGGTGGGAATTCGCCATTTGGTTACAGGATTGAACAATTCAATGCCGTTGTCCTCGCCATCCGTGCTCTGGAAGCACCATTGAATCGTGGGAGCGAACACGCCCATGTAATCCAAAAATGAGGGAGCCTTCGCATCCCAGGTTGCCCAGATAGAACCATAATAATTCGCCATTTGAGGCACTTCGTGGAGCCCCCAATCAGCTTTAATCAATTCCTCATGGAACGCTGCCTTGTGGTGAGGTACCCCAACCAAACTACCGTCCGTGTCGTAGCTCCAGCCGTGAAAAGGACAGGTGAATAGCAGCGTGTTTCCGTCGTCGTAGCGACACACTTTCATACCGCGATGGCGACAGGTGTTCAGGAACACATGTAATTTGCCCCTGCGGTCGCGAACGAGAAGAACTTCTTCCTCGCCCATACGTGACATTACGAAATCGCCAGGATTGGGCACCTGCGACTCATGCCCGATGAAGAGCCAAGCCCGGGCGTAAATTTGCTCAAGTTCTTGCTGATAAATTGCTTCGTTGACGTATATCTCGCGTGCAACGATGCCTTTCTCAAGGTCAACTAAATCCTTGAGTGAACGATCTCCTCGAGAATGAATGATCGAAACCATTTACCGTTCTCCTGTCCTATCTTTTTACTGGACCACGCTGGCACGGACAATGACTTACGGCGAGCGAGTAGCGACACCTGCATAACGCTATTGTTTTTATACCCGAATCTAGCTGAACCCAACACAGGAGGCGACGATTCAAAAGTGTCCCCCTCACTGATTAGGCCTCCTTCGCCGGTGCAATATGGTACGAGTGTCTTCACCTGGCAAATCACATCGGACTGGGTGAGTCGAGCTTAGAATAACTCATGAATCGCGCGATGTTCGTCTTCACACTCAAACCGTGCTCTGCTGCCTCTAACGCTGACACCTGGCCGACCCCAATAAAGCGATAAACCGGTCCCTGCAAGCATGCTTTGGTTGGCCAATACGATATCTTATGTTGGGACTTCCGTACGTAAAGGGCCCCCGCTGATTAGCAGGGGCCCTTTCTCTATGTAACAGAGTTTGCGCTGATGCCGTTACTCTGCGCCAGCGAGCTCACCAAACAATTTTGCCAGGGCAGGATCTTTTAACGCTTCTTTCCCAAGTGCGAGGGCTTCAATGATTGATTCAGGCCCACCGTACTGAACTGAGCGGCCCAATAGCGCCGCCGCAGCCTGGAAATCAGGGTCATTGATGGTGTCTGCGAATCCCTTCACCCATACATCCACGATGTCTTGCGGCACACCCTCAGGCAAGATGAATGTGCGACTCAAGCTGTCATTGACGGTCTCCGTCAGCCTGAATACGGCCTTTTCTCCATCAGTGGGGTTGAGGATGTCAAAAACATGCGGAGGGCTAACCGTGTCCAGTGTGGACATGTACGCAACCCAAGCGGGGTCGTCTTCCGGCTCTGCACCCCAACGGAAGAGAGGAACAATTCGTTTCTCAGCCACCCATTCGGGGAAGAGTGTCGGGGCGTTCTGGTATCCACCACGGTCAGAACCGGTAAGTTCGTTACGGTCGAATGCCGCTGCAATCTCCGATGTACCTCCGTAAGCATAAATAACCTTTACCGGCGCGCCCAGTAATTCCATGAAGGCGCTGCCAACTCCACCAGAGTCCCCGATGGCAGTAGCACCTGTTGTCATCGTTTTGCCTTCGGCTACGGCTTGGTCGTATGTCATTGCGAAAGTGCGATTTACGAAATATGCCTGGGTGATAGCCGATGCATCCGGTGTACCGAGGATATTAACCTTGTTGATGTCGAAGTACTCGACATCTGTGCCAAGGAGCTCTCGCTTGTAGAAACGAGGGTGTGAGACCGCGACAGAGTAGCCGTCAACTTTGCCGTAAATGTTCTTGAAGACGCGCTCACCACCGCCTCCATCCATATTCCGGACGACGAACTTGGGGGTGCCAGGGAAATGCCGGGGTCCAAACTTAGCGAATAGCCGAGCGAAGGCGTCGTAGCCACCGCCGGGTGAGAATCCTACGGCTATCTTGACGTTAACTCCGGTGAAATAAGCCTCCATATCACGTGCAGGTGTGGGAGTCGGAGGGGCTGCAGTAGGCGTGGGTTCACCAGGAGCCACAGTAGGCGCGGCCGTTGCAGTCGGTGGAGGTGAGGTAGGGGTGGGCGTCGGGTCACTGCTGCATGCAGCGATAAACAACATCGCAACAGCCAGTGCTGTCATTAACAAAGTTGGGCGAATCAGCTTCATAGCCAGTCTCCTTCGTTCCTGTAAGTCCTGAACAAATCGACGATGTCGGAACATCAAAATGACACCGACGATGCCCGAACATTAGAGGCAGGTCAAGCGTATGTCAATCATTTCACCTGAGTTGCTCTTCAAAATAAGCAACAGTGCGACTAGATGACTGCTAAGACAATGGTTTTGGTAGCATGCTTT
>CALGTL010000199.1 GCA_937901475.1 uncultured Dehalococcoidia bacterium | reverse complement strand
CGGCGATTCCATCGTTTCCAATAACCTTGTCCTAAATATCTACACGCATATCAATTCACCAGAGGGACGCTTATATCTCTCTCGGCAGCTCTTTGAAGAAGCCGTCCATGTCCAATTTTACCTCACGCTTCTAGACACTTACATTCCTGATTTAGACGAACGCCACGAGGCCTTTCGGGCCATCGAAACCATTCCATCTATCAAGCGTAAGGCTGAGTTTTGCTTCCGATGGCTTGACACTCTCCACGGAACGGACGCTCTGAATACCGAAGACCAGAAGCGCCAATTCCTATTAAATCTCATCTGTTTCGCAACTTGTGTAGAGGGATTATTCTTTTACGCAGCTTTTGCCTACGTCTACTTCATGCGGTCCAAGGGACTACTTAACGGGCTTGCGTCCGGTACCAATTGGGTATTCCGGGATGAAAGCGGGCATATGAATTTCGCCCTTACCGTCGTTGAAAAGGTACGCCAAGAATACCCTGGGCTATTTGACGACCGCATGCGCGAACAGGTAGTTGAGATGATGGAAGAAGCAGTGGAATGTGAAACACAGTTTGCAGCGGACCTATTGGAAGGCGGGGTAGCCGGGCTCACCGTTACCGAAATGCGGCAGTACCTGGAGTACGTCGCGGACCAACGGTTAGTCAATCTAGGGATGCCTAAGCATTTTGGCACTCGCAATCCCTTGTCGTTCATGGAGTTACAAGATGTCCAAGAACTCTCTAATTTCTTTGAACGACGCGTCTCGTCCTACCAGGTTGGTGTTACGGGTTCTGTGAGTTTTGACGAAGCTTTTTAGTAATTCGCGCTCGTTAATTTCAAGTAGTACATATCAAGCAACTACATTCGATTAAGCTCCGTACCAGACTTCCAATTCCTCTGCTCCCATTTCCACGCCCGCGCCAGTAGCAACTGCGGCTCTTGCTACGGCATAAGCCACGCGCCGATGCACATCCAGATCAAGCGGATTGGGCATCAATTCCCCTTCAGGGGCCAACTCCGCGAGGCATTGACCAACCGCCACCAGCATTTCACGATTAATCTCTGTCGCCTGCGTACGCAACGCTCCGCTCCAGATTCCAGGGTAACCCAGCACATTATTTACAGAGCGCCCATCGGCCGCCAATCTCGCTCCACGTCCTATTGCAACCTGGGGTTCAATTTCGGGGTCAGGATTAGAGAGCGCCAAGATGATTTGGCCAGGTTGTATCATCTCAGGTTTTATTAAACCCTTCACTCCAGTCGTTGCCACAACTAAGTGAGCCGTCTTCATGATTTCTTCTATATCGGAAGGAATACCACCGTGAGACTTATGACGCTCAAGGCTCTCACCGTTCAAGTCGGCGCCAAGCACTGGATTATCTGTTGCGTGCATCAGAAGGTCAGCCACGGCCTGTCCGGCTGCACCTAGCCCAATCTGCCCAATCCTAAGCTGCCGCAATGGCGACTGTGTTGCTTTGCTCGCGGCCAATACCGCTCCTAGTACTACAGCCGCAGTACCATCCTGATCATCCTGCATCACCGGAATTCCCAGCCGTTGACGCAATCGTTCAACAATCTCAAAGCAACCTGGAGCCGCTACGTCCTCGATATGTATGCCTCCAAACGTTGGGGCTATACGAACTACGGCTTCGATGAACTCATCTACCGAGGAGGAGTCAATAAGTAATGGCACACCGCTTAGACCCACAAATTGATGCAGTAAGGCTGCTTTCCCTTCCAT
>CALGTL010000198.1 GCA_937901475.1 uncultured Dehalococcoidia bacterium | reverse complement strand
CAGCTTCTTCAAGCTTGGCTTTCGTCTCGGCTGCGTCATCCTTCGTGATGCTCTCGCGAACCGCAACCGGAGCAGACTCCACTAATTCCTTGGCTTCGCGTAGGCCTAGGCTTGTCAGCTCACGAACGGTTTTAATTACATTAATTTTGTTGGCTCCGATGTCCGTCAGAGTAACGGTGAATTCTGTCTGCTCTTCTTCAGCATCAGCTCCGGCAGCAGCTCCGGGCGCTGCAGCAGCAGCCACTGGTGCAGCGGCGCTCACTCCAAATTCTTCCTCAAGTGCCTTCACGAGCTCAGAAAGCTCCAGCACTGTCAGGCTTTTGATTGACTCGATAAGTTCGTCTTTAGTTGCCATTTCTATTTCTCCTATTCCCTAATGCGTTAGGAACGTGTGTATTTTGGAACTAGGCCTCAGCGGCCAATTGCTCTGTACGGCGCTGCAATACAATCGCAAGCCCACTAATCGTGCCGTTGAGCACGCGAACAAGGCCTGAAATAGGCGCATTCATCTGGCCCAACAACTTCGCCACAAGCTCATCCTTCGGCGGGAGCGCCGCTAGTGCTAAGACCTGAGCAGGGGAGATAATAGCCCCGTCCATAATGCCCTTGCGGATTTTTAGGTCCGCACGAGTTTGTTTCACATACTCATCGACCGCTTTCGCGGCCGCTACGACATCATCGTAGCCAAACACTACTCCGGTCGAGCCCTCCAGAATCTCCTTGAAGGCCTCAACACCCGATTTCGTGGCCGCAATCGCCGCGATCCGATTCTTGACTACTTTGTATTCAACGCCCTGGGCACGGAGCTGTTTTCGCAACTCAGTGGTCTGGTTCACGCTAAGCCCAGAGAAGTCGGTCGCAATCGCGATAGTCGAACGTGTCATACGGTCAACTAAATCGGCTACAGCTGCTTCTTTTGCTTCCGTTGGCATTCTATTTAAGCATCCCTTTCTTAAGTTCTATTATCCAATTCCGGAATCTACGTTGCGGGCTGATCACATTTAGTGATTCCGTCCCAAACTGCAGGTTTCCTTCTTTTTACAACCACTCATCAACACTTATTCCAAGCAAAGCAAGAACCCGCGCTACGAAGACGCGGGTTGCACAAATCCAAGTGGATTATTCGTGTGTACCTCGGCGGGCTGGCTGCTTAGGTCACTGCTGATCAGTGACGCCCGCTGTCTTCGGTGGACTATTGATTCTGGTTGTCAGTGTCCGTTATTCAGTTCGAAGCGTCAACGTCGTCGCTAGATCCAGCGATACGCTCGGTCCCATTGTTGAAGTAAGGTGCGCCGTTTTCACGAACGGGCCCTTAATCGCGGCCGGTCGGAGTTGGTTAACCGTATCCATGATTGCCGTCAGGTTCTCCATGAGCTGGCTAGCGTCGAAGCTCGCTTTGCCCACAGCAGAATGAATAATCGCAGTACGGTCCATCCGAAGCTCAACTCGCCCTTTCTTAGCCTCAGCCACGGCAGAAGCAATGTCACCTTCTTGCACCACAGTATTCGTTCGCGGGTTGGGCATGAGACCTTTTCTTCCGAGTACCCGGCCAAGCTTACCCATCTTACCCATCATATCGGGAGTGGCTATTGCGACATCAAAGTCGGTAAACCCTCCCTCGACGCGCTCAATCAAATCATCTGCGCCCACGAATTCTGCTCCCGACTCGGAAGCGATTCGAGCACCTTCACCACCGGCGAAAACAGCAACCCTAACGGTCTTCCCTAGGCCTGCAGGGAGAGTGGCAACTCCGCGCAACTGCTGATCCGCGTGGCGCGGGTCGGCATTGGTTCGCAGATGTAATTCAATCGTCTCATCGAACTTCGTACTGGAAGCCTGTTTCACCAATTCAATGGCATCAGCCGGCTCGTACGCTTTCCCGGCCTCAATGAGCCCGTCAGCTAACTGATATCGTTTTGAATGCTTCGCCATTTGACTACCCCTCGACGTCAACGCCCATACTGCGGGCGGTGCCTTCAATAATCTTCATAGCCGCCTCAATATCAGCGGCATTCAAGTCCTTCTGCTTGGTCTCGGCAATCTCACGAACCGCTGAGCGGGACAGCGTACCAACCTTCTCATGTAGCGCTCGAGCGCTACCTTTAGTCACTCCGAGTGATTTGCGAATCAACTCCGTCGCAGGAGGAGTTTTCGTGATAAACGTGAACGAGGAATCCTCAAAGACCGTAATCTCTGCAGGAATGATTGTCCCCGTTTGATTCGCAGTACGAGCGTTGTACTCTTTCACGAACCCCATGATGTTGATGCCGTGTTGCCCCAACGCAGGCCCTACTGGGGGTGCTGGTGTTGCCGACCCTGCCGGCAATTGGAGTTTAATTATTGCTTTGACGCGCTTTGCCATTTCCTACTCTCTCTCTACCTACTAAACCTACTAAATCGCTACTAGCCCAAGCCAGCCTTAAAAAAGACTTACGCCGATGGCTAATCTCCGGGCGGCCTATGCTTTCTCTACTTGAAGGAAGTCGAGCTCGACGGGTGTCTCGCGGCCAAAGAAGGAAACGAGAACTCGAATCTTGCCCTTATCTTCGTCCACAGCATCAATTGCCCCCATGAACTCCGCAAAGGGGCCGCTGGTAATCCGGACCATATCACCAGCAGCAAGGCCAATCACGACCTTCGGCTCCGGCGAGTACATACGGTTCATGATGAGTTCAACTTCTTTGGCCTCTAGTGGTACAGGCTTTGGCCTGCGCTCACGTTCATCCTCAGCAGAAACGAAACCCGTCACACCAGGAGTGTTCCGTACGACGTACCAGCTCTGGTCGTCCATGGTCATCTGAACAAGGATGTAACCTGGGAAAATCTTGCGCTGCACGTGCTTGCGCTGACCATCCTTGATTTCAATTTCATCCTCGGTCGGAATCACAACCTCGAAGACCTTGTCCTTAACGTCCATGGACTCAATCCGCATCTCAAGATTGCGCTTAACTCGGTCTTCCTGACCGGAGTATGTGTGCACTATGTACCAGTCAGCACTGGTTTCCGACGCGACTTCTTCAGTCATACTTTGATACCTGAATCCTCAACGGAGCAACTCCCCTATCAACGATCGAGAAGTAACCGCTCGACAGCTGTAGTCAAAACTGTGTCCCAGATAATACCCAGAAACACACCCATGACCACTGCAATGCCAATGACCAGCAAAGTAAGCCGACCGGCAGTCTGCCGGTCAGGCCAGGTTACTTTGGCGAGTTCCGAGTAAATCTCAATGAAAAAAGAGAAGCGGCCTTTTCGCCGAACTTGTCCTTCGTCCATCATCCCGCGCAGCTGGTTACCACCGCGAGCCGCCATTGCTAGCGGACCTCGCGGTGAGTAGTGTGCTTACGACACCGCGGGCAGAACTTGTTCAGCTCCATCCGATTCGGGTCGTTCCGCCTGTTCTTTTCTGTGTGGTATGTCCGCTCCCGACACTCGCTACATGCGAGGTTAATGAGCTGACGTACGTCTCCACGCTTCTTTGCCACGCTATCCCCTAACTGACACTAGTGATGACGCCGGCGCCTACAGTTCGACCACCCTCACGGATAGCGAACCGCAAACCTTCTTCCATAGCCATCGGGTAAATCAATTTGATTTTCATCTTGGTGTTGTCACCCGGCATAACCATCTCAACGCCATCAGGGAGAAGAATCTCACCAGTCACGTCAGAAGTCCGGATGTAAAACTGGGGCTTGTAGCCGGGGAAGAACGGTGTGTGCCGACCGCCTTCATCCTTGCTCAAGACATAGACTTCAGCTTCAGCTTCCGTTAGAGGTTTAATCGATCCGGGCTTGGATAATACCTGGCCACGTTCGATATCTTCACGCTCAACCCCACGCAGGAGTGTACCAACAGCGTCGCCGGGCTCTGCTTCGTCGAGCAGCTTGTGGAACATTTCCACTCCGGTGACCGTCGTCTTGTGAGTGGCTTTGATCCCAACGATCTCAATCTCGTCTCCAGGTTTCACAACGCCACGCTCCACACGACCGGTCACCACGGTGCCACGGCCCTTAATGGAGAAGACGTCCTCAACCGGCATCAAAAACGGCAGGTCACGAGGGCGGTCGGGCACGTCTATGTATTCATCAAGCGCCGTAACCAAGTTCATGATGCATTCGTACTCGGGCGCACTTGCGTCGGTACTTGCGGATTCAAGCGCATTCAGTGCGCTTACGTGAACGATTGGAGTGTCATCACCAGGGAAATTGTATTTGTCGAGAAGTTCGCGAATCTCCATCTCAACGAGCTCAAGGAGTTCTTCGTCCTCCATCATATCTACCTTGTTCAAGGCAACAATCAAGCGAGGGACGTTTACCTGGCGAGCAAGGATGATGTGCTCGCGGGTCTGCGGCATAGGTCCGTCTGGCGCGCTGACCACAAGAATTGCTCCATCCATCTGTGCAGCACCAGTGATCATGTTCTTCACATAGTCAGCGTGACCAGGGCAGTCAACATGGGCGTAGTGTCGCAGCGGGGACTCATACTCCACGTGGGAGATGTTGATGGTCACACCACGAGCTTTTTCTTCCGGTGCACTGTCAATCGTGTCGAATGCGCGGAAGGCGCTACCGCCAGCGAGTGCCAGCACCTTCGTAATGGCTGCTGTAAGGGTGGTCTTGCCGTGATCGACGTGACCGATGGTGCCGACGTTCAAGTGCGGCTTGGTTCGCTCAAACTTCTGCTTCGCCATGGAATTCTTTTCCTCCGAACTACTCTTCTATTCCTGCTTGGCCCAGTCCCTGAAAATGGAGCCCACAATCGGACTTGAACCGATGACCTCGTTCTTACCAAGAACGTGCTCTACCACTGAGCTATGTGGGCAAACCGTCGAACTTTGCGCTCTATCATTTCTATCCCGACGCCCGTCCATAGGGCTGGCTGGTGGAGGGAGCAGGATTCGAACCTGCGTAGCCCATCGGGCGTCAGATTTACAGTCTGATGGATTTAACCGCTCTCCCATCCCTCCAGGGAAGGCCGTCAGCAAGTTTAGCACAGAGGCAAGCCCACGCCCACGGCATGACCGCAGGGGTTATAAAGACCACGACCCCTCAGCTCGCTGGCCCTAAGGCAGCGACCCTGACTATTGCACTGCTTATGCAGTACGAAATTCGCCCAACCAAAAAAGGACGGCCTTTCAGCCAGTCCATTATTCATTATATGTAAGTGCGCAAAACTCCGTCAACTAATCACCTGTTCTCAGCAGATTGCCTAATCGGCTCATGATTCCAATTCATAAAATCTGGCATTCCAGACTGTTCACAAAAAATAATGCCTCGTATAGAGTTTGTTCGTATCTTTGTAGTTACTTACCCGCAGCAGACTGAAGCGCTGCTGCTATAACGTCCGATGTGAACGGTGAGAGTATGCGCCCTGGTCTGGTTTTCATCTGCCTTTTCACAGTACTTATATCGATATATGTGCTGCTCCTAGAGTCCCTCGGTACACTCGGCACGTTGCTGCTTCAAGCTGCTATTGTGTTCGTAGTTCTGGCCGGTGCCATCTGGTTCCGGTATACAAGGAGCCGTAGGAGCTTGCTCTTCTTTGGTGATGAGCAAGAAGCCGAAAAAGGAACCCCTCTAGCCAGTCCTGCTAGCGACGACTCGATTGATGAGTTGGGCAAAGCTAGATAGGACTCGCTCTACACTACCGAACAAAGGCGCCAGTCGCACTTCTTTTGTTTCAGTAACCAGCTAAGAAGCCTCTAAAAATCAACATTTAACGTACTAACTAGAGCCGTGTTCAAGTCAATTGCCCGCACAGCGTGATTGTTCGTATCTGCAACGTAGATTGTCGTCTCACTGATTGACAGCCCGCTAGGCTCGTAAAACATAGCACTAGCCGACGGCCCATCCGCGTGCCCTGGAGCACCATTACCAGCCAAGGTCGATACCGTCAAACTGTCAGTTCCCAATCGCTTAATCTTGTGATTATAGGTGTCCGCGATGAACACGGTCCCACCGTCGTAATCAATCCCTAGAGGGTGTTGCAAGCGGGATTCGGAAGCATCGCCGTCGATATCTCCAAAATCGAAAAGCCCTGCGCCCACCAACGTGCTCACATGATGCGCGCTTAGCGTATCCACAGCACGAATCGATGATGTCTCGCTATCCGCAACGTACATAACATAGTCCTCATCCACCGTTATACCGCTTGGTTGCGCGAGCAGGGCTTCTTCTGGTGGGCCGTCAAGGATATTCTCCGCGCCCGTACCGGCAATTGCCTGCACGATGTGCGTATCAAGGTTCATCGTCCAAATCTGGTGGCTACCGGCCATTGCGATATGCAAGCTCCTGCCCGCAAGCGCGATATCCCACGGTGATCGTAGATCTACCTCAAGGCCTAGGCCGCCTTCGACATGGCCGATCGCCTGGTTACCAGTACCAGCTATGGTTTCCACGGTCCCCATCTCAAGATCGACGACGCGTAACGCATGGTTCTCCGTGTCGGCCACGAATAAAGTTTCGCCGTAAATAGCCATTCCTTGAGGATGGTTGAACTGGGCTCCCTCTAGCACCCCATCTGCGAGTCCCTCGTGACCGCTACCAATCACTGTCTGAATCTCCCCATCAAGGTCCGTCACCAAGATGCGGTTATGGCCTGAATCGGCAATGAAGAGGCGCTCATTATTCCCGTCAGCCAGCACTTTACCGGGATAGTTCAAAACCCCTCGGCGCATAGTTGGCTCAGAATAATGCCCTACTGACGGCCTCACGCTGCCTTCTGTTCGAAACTCTGTCAGCATCTCATCGAATAACGTCACCCCATCTTCGTAAGTAAGTTCCCCTTCAATTCGGCCGACCACTCTACTTGCGGGGTCGACAAAAATGAGAGTGGGCCAGGCCCGTACCGCGTAAGACTGCCACATCACTCTGTCAGCATCATTAATAACCGGATGGCTCACGCCGTAGCGCTTTACCGCCTCATAGATATGGTCGGTTGCTCGCTCCTCGTCGAATTTCGCCGAGTGGACCCCTACGACTGCAACCTCCTCGGGATAACGGCGCTCGAGCTTGCGAAGGGCAGGAATGATATGCAGGCAGTTGATGCAGCAATATGACCAGAAATCGAGAACAAGCAATTTGCCCTTGAAATCATCAAGTGATAAAGGACCTGAGCTATTCAGCCAATCGAGCCCAGGGGGAAACGGCGGAGCATTTACCTTACCTGCGTATTTACTTGTCACTAAACCCTCCCTCTGCTAGAGCACAGAGGGATTCTACCTGCCTCTATGCCCAACGCATCGCCACTAGGTTGCAACTTGGTATTGCATACCAGCGCACGGAGAAGGATGCAGCCAGAAAGTTACAGATACCACAGCCTTCCCTATTCCGTGTGGGAGAATTACCGAAGCCTAACTAACAGGGCAAGCAGTTTCGGTATTCTGAAAAGGAATCATCAGGGCTGTTGTATTTAATCCCCCTTGCTATACTCCAGAAACATGACTGAATATGAACCCGTCATCGGCCTTGAAGTCCACGCTCAGTTAATCACGAACAGTAAGATGTTCTGCTCGTGCCCGGCTGACTACCAGTCGGCACCGCCGAATACTCACGTCTGTCCAGTGTGCCTCGGGCTACCTGGCACACTACCCGTGATAAATAGCGAAGCTATTAAGAAGATTATCTTGACCGGCCTCGCGCTGAACTGCAGCATCGCAGAGCAGACCAAATTCGATCGCAAGAGCTACCCTTACCCTGATTTGATGAAGGGTTATCAGATATCGCAGTTTGACCTGCCCATCTGCTACGACGGCCACCTAGACATTGATGTCGACGGCGAAGCAAGGCGAATTGGTATCGAGCGCATCCACATGGAGGAAGACGTCGCCAAGCTCTTCCATCGTACCGAAGCCGGTTCGGGGGAAGGCTACGCTCTGGTAGATGTAAACCGTGCTGGAGTACCTCTCATGGAGATGGTAGGCCGCCCAGACATTCGTTCCGCAGAAGAGGCCCGGCAGTATTTGGTGGCATACCGATCTATCCTTCAATATATTGGAGTCTCCACGGGAAGCATGGAAGAAGGATCATTCCGATGCGATGCCAATGTGAGCATCAGGCCCAAGGGAGTATTGGAATACGGGACTAAAGTTGAAGTTAAAAATATGAACAGCTTCCGAGCTGTTTTCCACGCTATTGAATTCGAGATCGAACGCCAATCTAAAGTCCTCAATGAAGGGGGCCGAATCGTACAAGAGACTCGTGGCTGGGTAGAGGCAAAGGGCGAAACCATATCACTGCGTAGCAAAGAAAAAGCGAACGACTACCGCTTTTTTCCTGAGCCAGACCTACCGCCGCTAATAGTTAAGCAGTCTTGGGTCGCAGAAATTGCGGAGTTACTACCAGAGCTTCCCATAGAGCGTAGGGTTCGTTTTGAGGATGAACTTGGATTATCCCCGTACGATGCAGGCCAGGTCACCGCTTCTCCTCGACTTGCCGATTACTATGAATCCGTGATCCAGCACTACATTGAAATCAACGGCCCCTCGGGCACTATCGCGAAGTCAGCCGCCAACTGGACTATCACGGAACTCGGCCGGCTTTCTAATGACGGCCAGATTCCAGTTGAGGATTCACCGCTGAAAGCTGAGTATCTCGCTGAGTTAATCGGTCTCATCGATCAAAAAATCATCGGCACTTCGCAAGCGAAAATTGCAGCAGAATCCATGTTCACAACGGGCAAGTCGGCCAAGATCACTGTTGAGGAGCTGGGCCTTGCCCAGATTACCGATTCCAGCGCCATCGGCGACGCGGTGAGGGAGGTCATCGAGGCCAACCCTTCGGCAGTCGCCGACTACATGGCAGGTAAAGAAACTGCGGCCAAGTTTTTTGTAGGCCAAGTCATGAAAGTAACCAAAGGGAAAGCGAACCCAACCATCGTTTCAGAGCTTATTATTGAACAGCTCGAAGCGAAAAAGTAACGTCGGGAGCATAGCGTGGAACAATTTATCAGCTTAGCCGTCATCCTTGTAGTCGGCCTGCTTATCGCCTCGATTCTCTTGCAGGTGAAAGGTGCCGGTGGTGGACTATTCGGAGGCGGTGAGGCCCAATTCCGAACGCGGCGCGGTGTGGAGAAAGCACTGTTTCAGATTACTATTGGCCTAGGCATATTGTTCGTTATCCTTGCCATTATGAACCTCTGGTACAGCTAGCCACGGAGCTATCGGCATGCCAACGCCGACCATCACTCTGACAACAGACTTTGGCACGACTGACTCTTTCGTGGGTGCAATGAAAGGCGTGATTCTGAGCATCATTTCTGATGTTCAAGTTGTTGACCTAACACATGAAATCCCTCCCCAAGATGTGCACGCTGCTGCGTTCACTCTGGCATCCGCATATCGCTACTTCCCGCCAGGGACGATTCACGTTGCCGTAATCGATCCAGATGTAGGCACGCGGCGACTCCCTCTCGCTGTCGCCACGGGCAACGCTATTTTCATCTGTCCTGACAACGGGCTGCTCTCTTACCTTCTGGCTGAAGTCGGCGTCGACGTCAAATGTGAACCATTCATCAAAGGCCAAGTCGCGCTACCCTCTGGATGGCGCGCCATACATCTCTCGAACCCCGATTATTGGCTCAATCCCTTGAGTTCGACTTTTCATGGTCGCGACATCTTCGCTCCCGTAGCAGCTCACCTAGCTACCGGGGTCGCGCTGGCATCGATGGGCAACCCGGTGCTGGATATTGCTGCCTTTGCAATTCCTCGGCCGCGAATCGCTCCGGGGATATCAAAAGGCCAGGTCCTTCATGTGGACCGCTTCGGAAATCTCATCACCAACCTGCGTGTGTCCGACCTGCCTACGGGAAAACTGGAGGTACGCATCGGTGCCGTAACCATTTCAGGCTTAGCTGAAACATATCAAGATGGCGCAAGTTTAGTCGCACTCATTGGCAGTGGTGGCACTGTTGAAATCGCTTTCCGAAACGGCAGTGCATCACGCAAGCTAGGCATTACCGTGGGCTCCGAAGTACACGTGACCAGCCGCGATTAACCGTCCTCAGACCAACGAGCCACTTGCTCAGAGAAGTACTCGCTGAGCAAGAGAGATCCCTTTTCAGGAGCAACTAGATCGGTTACAGAAGACATCGTGTTTACCGCGCTGACAAATTTATTATGGCCTCCTCGAAAGACAGAAAATCTCGACCAATAAGAAGCCAGCGCCAATGGCAAGCTACGGATTTTCGGAATCTTTCCCCAAGCCTCGACGGCCAGCTCAGCGATCTCGCGACGTGTGAGAATTTCAGGCCCACCAATATCGACTTCCGGTTCATGAGCTTCAACCGCATCGACGAACGCTACCGCGAAGTCATCCCTGTGGATTGGGTTGAGCAAGGCTCCCCCGCCGCCTATAACTCTTATCTTGGCTTTTCGAGCTCTTTTGAGTAATCCCTCGAACGAATCGAACACAGGCGTAGTGCGCACCACGTGGTAACGCATTCCCGAAGTCTTCAGTGCTGTAGCGAAGGATTCATGAGACCGGATGTATTCACTCATTCCCATGAAGCGGCCACCGAAAACGCTCGAGTATGCGAACTGTCGCACCTTCGCTTTGTACGCAGCATTCAGCAGGTTCCGGTTCCCGTAGTCATCAATTCCAGGGAACGAATAGCGCCCTGACCGTGAGCCAACGAATCCGGGAGGGGCTCCTGCCGCCGAAATCACGATATCCACGCCACTGACAGCGCTTTCTAATGTATTTGGCTCCAACAAATCGCCAACAAATATTTCATCAACGTCCACCTTGATATCACTGGCGCGACGAGTCATGCCGCGCACCCAATATCCACGCTGCTTAAGTTCTGCTGCGATCGCGGTGCCAATGGTGCCTGATGCACCGGCCAACAGTACGCGTTTCCCATACGTCGCCTGCTCTCCGTCTTGGCTGGTCTGGGTTGCGGGTCGATGACTGGCGCGGCGGCGTTGATTGTTCATAGTCCTCGCTTATTTGGATTGAGGCTTGCATAGCCACAAGTCTCTGCAACAGTGGAAGGGGGAAATCATACAAGCGAGCTGCGTGGCGAACCCTGCCCTTGCGCGCCTAGTCTAAATGCCAGGTCGTACTGCCACTCGCGTCCGTAAGCGTCACTCCCATCGCTGCTAGATCATCCCGCACGCTATCAGCCTCAGCGAACTGCTTGGCAGATCGCAGCGCAATTCGAAGATCGACAAGCGATTGAATCTCCACTGCTTTATCACTACCTACCTCTACTTGTCGTCCCTCGAACGTCAGGCCGAATATCTCTGTACCAAGCTCGCGCAACAGCGCCTGCGCGTCGTCGGTGTCGAAACCTGCTTCCGCATCGCGATTGATATCTCTCGCAAGATCAAACAACGTAGCTAGCGCCTGAGGCGTATTCAAGTCATCGTCCATCGCGCTGATAAACCGCTCTCTATAAATTGTCGCATCCAGCTTGCTACTTACCCCCGCTGCAGCAACTGGTGCCTGCAGTGCCTGGCGAAATCGATGCAACGCCCGTTCGTTCTCGGCCAGCGCCTGGTCCGAATAGTAGCCTGGGCCACGATAGTGCGACTTCAGAACGCTCAGTCGGATAGCATCCGACGAGAAAGACTGAAGCGCCTCTCGGATAGACACGAGATTCCCAAGTGATTTGCTCATCTTCTCATCGCCCTTTAGCAACAAACCATTGTGGAGCCAGAAGCGGGCGAGCGGGGCAACGCCCGTAAACGCCTCGCTCTGAGCAATCTCGTTCTCATGATGAGGAAAGACCAAGTCCTGGCCCCCACCATGTATGTCGATACTTTCCCCCAGGTACCTAAGAGACATTGCTGAACACTCAATGTGCCAACCGGGGCGGCCAGGTCCCCACGGGCTTTCCCAGGCTGGTTCACCAGTCTTCGCCCCTTTCCAGAGAGCGAAATCCATAGGGTGATCCTTCTCAACACCAGGTTCAACTCGGGCACCAGCGCGCATGGAATCAATAGATCTGTGGCTCAGTTTCCCGTAGCCCGGATCTTTCGTGACCCGAAAATAAACATCCCCATTGGACGGATACGCGAAATCTTTCTCTACTAGACCAGCAATCATCTCAATAATCTTCGGCACTTCCTGCGTAGCTCGTGGGTATTCGTCGGCCTTACGAACGTTCAGAGCATCCATATCCTCAAAGTACTCATCTATGAAGCGACCAGCCAACTCCTCGACTGTCATACCCTGCAACAATGCACGATCTATCAATTTGTCATCGATGTCCGTGAAATTCTGAACCCGACGCACCTTGTAGCCTCGGTATTCGAGGTAACGATGTAGGACATCGAAAACGATATAACTCATCGCATGGCCCACATGAGATGCTGAGTAAGGAGTCACTCCACAAACGTAGATTTTAACCACGTCGCCTGCGGGTTTGAATTCGCGCTTCTCGCCAGTAAGAGTGTCTGAAAGCTTCATGAAGTGAGCTCTGTAAGAGACGTCACAGCTATAGCAGATATGCCCTGCCCGTTACCCGTGTAGCCCATTCCGTCCTCAGTCGTCGCTTTTATGCTGATGTTTTCAAGGGCTGTGCCCATAGCACCAGCAATCGCGCTGCGCATGGCCGTTATGTGCTCCGCGAGGCGTGGGCGCTGTGCCACGATTGTAGCATCGACGTTTACCACCTGCCATCCAGCCTCAGCCAGCAAGCCCATTGCTCGATCCAGCAATACCAAACTCGACACGCCTTCAGGAACCAGAGGATCATCGGCCCGGAAATGCGTGCCAATATCTCCCAATGCTGCAGCCCCCAACAGCGCATCAATGATCGCGTGTGTCGCAACATCGCCATCACTGTGCCCTGCCAACCCCATATCATGATCGACTGCAACACCGGCAAGCACCAAGCGCGAGCCAAGAGTCAACGGATGGGCGTCATAGCCTATGCCAAACCGAGTACTCAAACGTCACTCATCTCGCCGCTCACACGAGCAAAGAGCAGCGCCTCTGCGATGATTAGATCCTCGGGGGTCGTCACCTTGATATTCATCCTATCCCCTACGAAAACTTCGACCGGCATCCCTTGCGATTCCAGCATTGATGAGTCATCCGTCACGTCCTGCTTCATCGCATCGTGCGCCTTCTGCAATAAATCACGGCGGAACACCTGAGGTGTCTGGGTGGAAGCGATGCTCCTACGGTCCAGTGTTTTCACTACATGACCATCATCCGTAACTACTTTAATCGTATCAACCACGGGGATTGCCGCTGTTGCCGCTCCGGTAGCCACTGCCGCTAGAATCCCATTCTCGATAATTTTCGACGTAACCAGAGGCCGAGCCCCATCATGCACCACTACCCAATCGCACTCTGGTAATGCACGTAAGCCGAGTCGTACTGAGTCTTGGCGACGCAGACCCCCAATGCGCACGTGAATAACCTTCTTCCATTCGTACTCGCGCGCCAGATCAGCGATTGAGTTCAAATCCAGCTGCGCCACTACCAGCACCACGAAGCCAACTGCCTCGGTATGCTCGAAAACATCGATCGTCCGCGCAATCAATGGCATTCCGCCGAGATCGACTAATGTCTTGTCGACACCTCGCATACGCGTACTGGCCCCTGCCGAAACGATGATCGCACCAACTGTTTCAGGGTCTGGGAATTGTTCTCTTAAGTCTTGCATTAAGGTCGCTACTCTCCGCGCGAGAGCATATCAGCCCCACTCTCCAACAACAGCCCTACTCAGGTGCAAGCAATCCCCGGCTAAACTACGCCCCTTGGTAGCTACTGGTTGATTCCGGCATATCAGAACTTCACTGAGGGTACCCAGGTTCCAGCAGTTGACTCCTCATCGAGCTGCAACGGGATAGCCTATCCCTATCAGCGTTCAACCAGCTCGTTGCGAAATTGTCGTCTTTTCCATTCAAAATCGATCATCGTCATCAACCTATGCATGCGCGTGTTTCATCTCAATCGTGCCAACCAAAGAAGTCCAAATCGTTCGTAATAATGGAGCATCTAATCATGTAAATACACCATACGAACGACGGCGCTGATCACGTAATGAGGTTCGCTTTCAGCCCTGCTTTCATCACACTCAAGCGTGGCTGATTGTTGTTTTTTCTGCCATAGCCTTTGTAGCTCTCAGGCGTCAACTAGGCTTCGTTGGAGTCTAGTTTCCTTAATTGCTCAAAGAGCTTCCGCTGTGCCGTTTCCATGTTTTGGGGAAGAAGCGCTTGCACCGTGACCAGGGCATCACCGTGAGAACCATCGGTCATCCCGCGCTTGATCGGCATGCCTTTTCCCTTGAGCCTGAATACTTTGCCATTTTCCGTTTCAGGCGGGAGTTTGAGTGCCACTCTGTTCCCCGTGATTGTTGGGACTTCCACTTCCCCACCTAGAACCATATCTAGAAGCGGTGTAGCAACAATTGTCGTCAGGTCATCGCCGCTGAGGCCAAATATTTGATGAGAGGAAACTGCGACAACAAGATAGACGTCGAGGCCTCCGTGACCTTGCCCTTTCGCTCCTATATGCACACGGGAGCCAGAACGCACGCCTGCTGGTATTGAAACTTCGAGCCTGCGCGCTGCCTTCCCAGTCAACGCGTTGCTAGGCATCGTCACCATTCTGGAAGTTCCGGCGTACGCCTCCTCTAAGGTAACCGTAACGGAAACATCAGTACGCCGAGTTGTTACGGGGTCTTCAATGTGTCCTCTACTGAAACCGCTCCCAAAGATGTCGCCAAACACTTCTCCGAAGCCACCTACAGTCGCCCCCTCACCGGGACGCTGCCTAGCGCGATTGAACCAAGAGCGTGGGGAAGCACCACTGCTGCCTCGCTGGTATTGATCAGCGTTGCGCCAGTTACCACCAAATCGATCGTACTTCTTACGGTTTTCAACGTCAGAGAGGACTTGGTAGGCCTCATTAATCTCTTTGAATTTTGACTCCGCCGAGTCGTCGCCACGATTCACATCCGGATGATGCTGGCGTGCCAAACGGCGGTACGAAGCACGAATGTCTTTCTCCGACGCTCCGCGTTCAACCCCTAACGTCTCGTAATAATCTTTGGCCATATTCCTTCACACCGTGCCCTGGTTCCTGAGGTACATTAGATTTATGGACACAGAGGGTTGAGTACTACACGCTCACCTTAGTGGTCAGGCGAGGTCAATTTGCCTTTGGCAAAGCATCTATGTGATTGCAAGCCTTTAGCGCACACCTGTCAAGCTGCCGGTGGATGGGTGTAGAAGTATGCTGCGGCTGCAAAGGGGCGTATCCAAGTTTTGATTTGTTGACGGTCTTTAGCGCTCACCTGCTACTATGTATCTCCGTTGAAAGTTACCAGATTAGACAGTCTGATGAAGGTAACCCCCTGCGCGGAGTAGGCTAACCGCCGCGCAAGGAACGACAATTGAAGGGGGTTGCCATCATGTCTCATGTTCTGTCTCTGCGGTGTAAAGAGTGCTCTCGGGAATACCCGGTTGAGGCGCTCAATGTCTGTGATTTTTGCTTCGGTCCGCTTGAGGTTGTCTATGACCTTGAGTCCATCGCCAAATCGACCTCTCGTCAAAAAATTACGAATGGTCCGAATAGTCTTTGGCGCTACGCCGATTTCCTCCCTGCCGAATACAACCCTGCCGTGGATATCAACGCTGGCTTCACGCCGCTGATTCGCTCTCGTGGTTTAGCTGAACGGCTAGGTCTTGATGAGTTATGGATTAAGAACGACAGCGTCAATCCCTCGTACTCATTCAAGGACAGGGTCGTTGCCGTAGCTGCAGCGAAAGCGCTAGAGTTGGGGTTCAGTACTATTGCCTGCGCTTCCACTGGCAACCTGGCTTGTGCCGTGGCAGCGGTCGCCGCGCGCTCCGGTATGACCTCGTATGTATTCATCCCGTCTGATCTTGAGGTGGGGAAGGTGCTGGGGGCGTCGATTTATCACCCCACGATGATCGCTATTGACGGCTCCTATGATGATGTCAACCGGCTCTGCAGCGAGCTAGCTGACTCCTATCCTTGGGCATTCGTGAACATCAATGTTCGGCCTTTCTATGCTGACGGCAGTAAGACATTAGGTTATGAAGTGGCTGAGCAACTCGGTTGGCGAGCGCCAGATCATGCAGTAGCACCATCTGCTTCAGGTGCAATGTTCACCAAGATATACCAAGGCCTTAAAGAATTCGAAGCCACAGGAATAATCAGTAACGTGCACACTAAAATGCACTCTGCTCAGGCCCGTGGATGCAGCCCAATCGCGTCAGCCTACGAAGAAGGTCGCTTCGTGATAAAGCCGGTGAAGCCGAATAGCCTTGCTACGTCGCTAGCTATCGGCAATCCTGCTGACGGCTACTACGCGCTAAAAGTCATCGAAGCATCTGGTGGTTCCGCGGTCATCGCCGAAGAGAATGAGATTGCAGACGGAGTGAAACTTTTGGCAGAAACTGAAGGTATCTTCACAGAGGGTGCTGGTGGGGTGGCTATCACGGGCCTGAAACATTTGGTGGAGACAGGTAAGATTAAGCGCGATGAATCTGTTGTCGTGTACATCACGGGCAACGGACTAAAGACAACCGAACTGGTGGCCGACGTTGTTGACCCCGTGCACATCAAGCCCAACGTGGAAGCCTTTGAAGCAGCAATGGCATCCAGGGCGGGCAACTAGTAGGCGATAATTAAATGCCAATCGTAGAAAAAGTTCGATTCACATTTCTGGACAAGCTCATCAAAGAACCTGTCATCTACAGGGTGGGCCAAGACTTCGCAGTTGTAACTAACATCCGCCGTGCCGACATCCAAGAAGGCATCGGGTGGGTGATTCTAGAACTTGAAGGGGCACAAAGCTCCATCGATTCAGCCCTTGAATGGGTTCGGTCAATGGGAGTTCGTGTTGACCCCGCAGTCGGCGACGTAGTCGAAGGGTAGCGATAGCTAACCCAATCAACCGCTATCGGCCTACAGCCGACGGCCAGTTGTAGGAAGGCAAGTTAAATGAGTGTGACAGTACGCATCCCTGGCCCTCTTCGGAAAATCACTGAAGGCGCGGACAAGGTACAGATGGACGGTGAGGATCTGACTCAATTGATTACTGCCCTTGAGGCCCAGTATCCCGGCATGCAGGAGCGCTTGCTAGACGACAGTGGAGAGTTACGGTACTTCGTTAATCTCTACCTCAATAACGAGGACATTCGATTCCTCGACGGCCTCAAGACCCCTATCAAGTCGGGGGATGAGGTTAGCATTGTGCCTGCTGTCGCGGGCGGTCGCTAGCCTGGGTTAATTGTTATCAGCGGACCATTAACCATCGAATCTTCACCACCGGATCCCGACGCTCAAGGCAACGAGTCTGAAGAGGACGAGTACGGAGGCCTACACAATGATGCCCTCTACGAATCTGACGAGATCAATCGTTCCGATGCGACGGCAACATTTCTTGACCAACGCTGGTTCCGCTGGATTGCCGTAGGGGTAGCAGTACTGGTAGTGGTGTCTTTTACTCTACCCGTGCTCTCACCGTTCTTTGACAATAGAGCAACCCAGGAACCAGCCCCGAATGAAGCCAGCCGCCTCCCTGATTTCGTTCTACCAGCAGTAGACAGTGAAGACATTAGGCTGAGCGAAAGAGCGGCCGCTTATTCCTCCCTGGTTCTCATTTTTCACCGTGGCCTTGAGTGCAAGCCCTGCCGGGCGCAATTGATTGAACTGCAGTCAAGATATAACGACTTGCATGTCGAAGGAGCAGAAGTGCTCGCTATTGGCCTTGACGACCAACTCGGTACACAGCGACTCACGCAGCAGTTGGGAATTGGCTTTCCTATGCTCTATGACAAACCTGGCGCAGTTGCCTCCACATACGGTGTCTACGAGTTGCTTGTAGCCGATTACACCACGGTGATTCTGATCGTAGATGATGAGCTCAAGTTGATTACGAACCCAGTGGGTACAATCGCCAATCAACTCTTACCCGCCGAAGTGATTCTTGATCTGCTTCGCGAGACCAATGGCTCAGGAGGGACCGCAAGCTAGATCACGCTTGCTACAGTGGCTACGAGTGAGCAACCCAAGTACCACTTAGCATGCGAAAACAACTCAGTTGATAGGGCGAGAAGAATTACTTGCCAGGAATCTAAATTGCGGGCAAAAACCCATCAGTCACGCAACTCGCGAACCGTCTCGGCGATGAGATCCTGTGGCACTCCCCGATAGACGACCCCGTGGCCAACACTTTCGAGGAATACCCATGAAACTTGGCCGGCCAAAACCTTCTTATCGCGGCTCATGGACTCAAGGATTGATTCCGGTTCAACGTCCGTGTAGCTCTCAGGCAAGCCGAATCGCTTGAGCAGCAGAGCCTGCCTTTCGACCAGGTCAGCAGGCGTAACACCGAAGGCCATACCAAGTCGAGCGGCGCCGGTCATGCCGATAGCAACGGCCTCCCCATGTAAGTATTCGTTGTAGCCTGCAGCAGCCTCTACACCATGACCTATAGTGTGGCCGTAGTTCAACAGCATGCGTAGGCCGCTCGTCTCACGTTCGTCTTCAGTGACAATCCTTGCCTTAACCGCAGCGTTACGCGCAACCACTTCAGTCGTTAGCCTAGGCTCTAATGCCATGAGTGAATCTGCCTTTGATTCGTATATATCCACCAAGTCTGCATCTAGCGCTAGTCCATGTTTGAGGGCTTCCCCCCAACCCTCTCGCAGGGCTCGCCCAGGAAGAGTAGTGAGTGCCGAAACATCGGTGAGAACAAATTCTGGGTGATAGAAAGCCCCCACTAGATTCTTTGCGACCGGCAAGTCAACAGCAGTTTTACCGCCAATACTTGAGTCAACCATCGCTGTGAGCGAAGTAGGCACTTGCACGAGCTTAATACCACGAAGGTAAGTTGCCGCGATGAATCCTGCTAGATCCCCCGCGACTCCTCCTCCAACCGCGACGATTGCATCGCGTCGCTCCACACGCTGCTCTGCCAGCCATTGGTAAATAACACTTGCGGTATCCAATGTCTTACTGGCTTCGCCAGCCGGGAACGTAAAGAGTCCAACCTCAAGCCCCGCTTTGTGTATAGAGCGTTGCGCAGCGCGCCCATAAGGGTGAATGACATTACTATCGCAAATAATGAATACGCGCCCGGCCACTCCCGCAGCCAGCAAGCGCGTCCCTAGTTGGGGCTCGAGAATATCCCAGCCAACCAATACAGGGTAAGCACCAGTCTCGACAGTCACCGTCGCCGCGAGAAGCGGGTCACTCTCCCAAGTTGTGGCGCGACCAACCCTGCGCCATGCTCTCACGACCTCGTGAGCTGCTTGCTCAACAGACAATCTGTCCGTAGTAATGGTCCAGTCGGCGAGGGAATAGGCCCATTGGCGCTCGCGCTTCAGTGATTCGATGCGGTTGTTAGAGTTGCCATCGGCAGCCAGCATGGGCCGAACCATTCCTTCTGCGCCTTTTTCTCCCTGTGAAGCTTGCAATCGAGCCGAAATAGTCTCTGGGCGCGCGTCTAGAGTTACAACGAGTCCCGTAGCGAGCATAGTCGTACGGCACTCCTCTTGGAGCATCACTCCTCCACCTCCAGATACAACGAGCTTGTCGCGCGTCGAAAGCTCATCAATAGCTTCTCTCTCGCGGCGGCGAAACCCCTCTTCTCCTTCGTCGGCGAAGATACGTTCAACGGCTATGCCAGAACGCTCGACTATGTACTCGTCCTGGTCAACGAACTCCCAGCCAAGGAGGTGAGCGACGCGTCGCCCCACAGCGCTTTTGCCAGCCCCTGAGAAACCTACGAGGAATATGCGAGATCCATTGTTCATTTATTTTTCACTTGATGGTAGCGGAAGGGGCAGGACGTTTCCTGATTGTGCCGTCCCATTCAGACAGCGGGGCGCATTGCCAATACCAATCGGCAGCGACATCATTCTGACT
>CALGTL010000197.1 GCA_937901475.1 uncultured Dehalococcoidia bacterium | reverse complement strand
GTGCTGAGCAGTGCTACACGGGCAAATTTCGTTACGCGACAGGCCATGAGCGCCGCCTCGGCCATAGCCGAAGCGCCGTCATACATCCCTGCATTGGAGACTTCCATGCCGAAAATCTGGGCGGTCATTGTTTGGAATTCGAACGTAGCCTGCAAGGTGCCTTGAGAGACTTCTGGCTGGTAAGGAGTGTAGGAAGTCAGAAACTCACCGCGCGTCACCAGAGGTGGTATGACGGCAGGGCTGTAGTGGTTATAGACGCCTGCGCCCAGGAAGCTTGGGTGTGAGCCTGCGTGGAAATTGCGAGAGGCTATGCGCTCCATCTCTTGGCGAAGCTCCATCTCGGAGAGGGGAGCAGGTATCCGTAACTCTGGGTCGCGGAATTCAACAGGAATGTCTGCGAATAAATCGCTGATAGATGCAACACCGACCTCTGCCAACATCGCGGCACGGTCTTCATGGGTATTGGGGACATAAGGGGAAGCGAATGGTAAGTCTGACACTATTTACTCGGTGATAGATTTGTATGCTGCAGGGTCCAAGAGGCTGTCGAGCTCACCAGCATCGTCGGGCTTCACCCGGACGAGCCAGCCGCCAGCGTACGGATCTTCATTGACTAATTCAGGCCTGGATTTGATGTCCGCGTTAATCTCAACGACCTCGCCGGTCACGGGAGAAAAAAGATCTGAGACTGCCTTGACCGACTCGATCTCTCCCATGTTCTCGCCTTTTGTGACGCGGGCGGCAACGGCCGGAGTCTCAACGAAGATGACGTCGCCCAGCTCATGTTGTGCGAACTCGCTGATTCCGATGCGTACTGTGCCATCGTCTTCAAGTAAAGCCCATTCATGCTCGTTTGAATATCGCCTGTCGACTGGGATTTCCATTGGTACCTCTATTGACTACCCGTCTTTAACTGCGGGCTGGGTGTGTTACGGACTTGGTCTCGAGTAGAACGGGAGAGGAACAACTACTGCATCCAGAAACTTGCCGCGGACTTCTATTGTCAGCGCCGTGCCAGGCGCCGCGAACCTGTTCGGAACATAGCCAAGGCCAATGTTCATGTCAAGGGTGGGAGAGAAAGCACCAGAGGCAACTTCGCCAATGGCGGACATTTCAACCAGGATGGGTGCATGGCTGCGTGGTACGGTCCCTCGTTCAATTGTGCGGAAGCCCACTAACTGTCGCTGCTTGCCTTTTTTAAGCACGGCCTCTACGGCTTCCTTGCCGCAGAAGTCAGTGTCCATAGCCACAAACCGCTCAAGACCAGCTTCAATCGGATTCACGGTCTCGTCCATGTCTGAGCCGTGCAGGAGTAAGGCGGCTTCGAGTCGCAGTATGTCTCTCGCGCCCAGTCCACAGGGTACTGCGCCTGCAGCAATCAGCTTCTTCCAAAGCCGGGGAGAGTCACCTGCGTGCGGCATAATCTCCACGCCGTCCTCGCCCGTGTACCCGGTGCGTGCCACCATGGCTGGCCGTTCGTCGACTAAGCAGCGGGTCACCCGGAATGGACGAACCAGGTCCGGATCGAATTCCGAGATGCTGGCCACCAACTCAATGGCCTTTGGGCCCTGCACTGCAATCATAGAGATGTGAGTTGTCGAGTCGTTGATACGGGCCTCGGGGAACCGCTCATTGCGCCAGTAGGTGAGCCAATCGAAAACCTTAGCGGAGTTTCCAGCGTTGGCAATGAGCATGTAAACGTCTTCGCTCATCCGGTAGACGATACCGTCGTCGATGATACCGCCATCGCGCTTGCACAGGAGACCGTACCGGGCACGGCCGAAGGGCATCTCGTCGTTGATGTTCGCAGTGTGAACCCAATTTAAAAGCGCACGAGCATCGGTCCCGTCGATGAAGAAACGGCCCATGTGAGAGACATCAAAGATACCGACGCCCTCGCGGACCGCTTTGATTTCGCCGAGGATGCTTTGGTACTGCACTGGCATGTTGTACCCAGCGAAGGGAACCATACGGCACCCGAGCTCGACGTGAAGGTCGTAGAGCGGAGTCGATAGAAGGGGCTGTTGAATCACAGTGGCTCCTTGAGTTACAAGATATGGTAAGGACGACACCGGGCTCGGTCAACGAGCGTGGCAGCGGTTGGCCCACTTAGAAGATACAGCGTAAGGTGTCGGGGAAATGGGAACTGAACGGAGGGCTTAGAGCATGTCTGAGTTGGAATTTGGAGCGTGGGGCTCGGTTAAGAATTATGATATTGAGGGCAACTATGGAGGCGTCGCTGCCGGTGCATACGACGAGCACATCCGACAGGCGCGACTCATGGACGAGTTGGGATACACCTACTACTGGATAATTGAGCACCAGGCGTCGTACGTTGGAGCAATCACATCTCCAACTGTGTTTCTGACAGCCGTCGCACGTGAGACCGAACAACTGCGCATAGGCGCGATGATTTGGGTGTTGCCGTTCCACAACCCTATTCGTTTGGCCGAGGAGATCGCTACCCTCGACCATTTGTCCCACGGTCGAGTGGAATTCGGTACGGGCATAGGCACCCACGAGCATGAATTCATCCGGCTTGGCCTCGACTACTACGCTCGTCGTGAGATGGGTGATGAGGCATTGAATATCATCGAACGTGCCTGGACGCAGCCCGAGGTCACCTACCATGGACGCTTCTGGAATTTTGACGAGATGCTCCCGCGTCCATTCCCCTTTCAGAGCCCGCACCCGCCTATCTGGGCTGCCGCTCATAGCATGCGTGCTTTTGAGTGGGCAGCAGAGCGCAATTACGACGTTGGTACCAACATCTCAACCGATGATCAATTAGCCGACAAGCTGGCCTACTTTCGTAAAATCTGGAAGGAGTGTAAGCACCCAGGCCCTATGCCTCGACAACTTGTGGTGCGCCCTGTTCATATTGCCGAGACTGATGAAAAGGCACGTGAAGAGGTGGAGCCTTATTTGCTGGAATCCATGGCAATCGGCCGCGAAATGGTTACGAACACGCGCATAGGCATGGGCACTGACCCTCGCGGTAAGGGCTATGACAACACACGCTACACGCGAGCCAATGGCGAGATTTTTGCTCAGTCGCGCAAGTCCTACGATTATTGGGTCGACAACAACCTGGCGCTGATTGGCAGCCCTGAGACCGTTGCTCGGAAGCTGCAAGAGAGTCAGGATCGCCTTGGCTTTACGGCCTTTGCCGCTAACCACCATATCGGGCGCATGCCGACGGACTTGGTGGACAAATCAATTACGCTTATGGCGAAAGAGGTTTTTCCGGCATTCGAAAAGCCCAAGGGGCCAGTGATTCCCATCAGCTTGGCGGCCCAACGAATGAGTAACCCGGTGCACCCCGGCATGGCTCCTTAGCTCGAATTACTTGACTGAGCAGCAGAAAGGTCCTGGCACTGCCTGGTCCTTTTTGCTCGGAGCTTGGGGAATTCAATCCCTAGCTGACCACTCCCTGTGCTCGCAATTTTTTGATCCTTGTGGAATCAATCCCCATCTCAGTTAATAACTCATCAGTGTGCTGCCCCATGTCTGGTGGTAGACGGCGAACGCCACCCGGTGTACGTGACATCTTTATTGGGGTGTTCGTGAATGTGACAGGGCCGATAGCGGGGTGTTCTAGCGGCACGAACATCTCCCTCGCATTCAATTGCGGATCCGCGGCGACCTGGGACATATTTTGCACTGGGCCTGCAGGCACTCCCTTCGCTGACAGCGTCTCGACCCACTCGTTCGTCGTGCGTTCGACCATGGCGGCTTCGAGTATAGGAATCAATGCGTCGTAGTTGCGCGTGCGAGCCCATCCTGAACGGAATCGTTCATCTTCTACAAGCTCCGGATGGCCAATCTCAACGCATAGGGTTCCCCAGTGCCCGTTTGGACCATCGGAAACGGCGATGGCCACGTACCCATCTTTAGTACGTAACGCTTGCACTGGCGTCACAACAGGGTGGCGTGTGCCAATACGCTCAGGAATGTCTCCGACTGCGAAGTAGCGCATCAGCGGATTCTCAAGGATTGCCGCTTGGCAGTCGAGCATGCTCATGTCTACGTGTTGTCCCTCACCAGAGCGTTCGCGTTCAACTACCGCTGAGAGGAGGCCTATCGTGGAAAACAGCGCCGCGGTCATGTCACCTATGCTTACCCCAGGGCGTACAGGCCCTCCATTCTCTTCCCCCGTGATGCTAAGCATGCCTCCCATCGCCTGAACGATAATGTCCAGCGCTGCACGGCCGTGGTACGGTCCGGTTTGACCGAACCCGGAGATTGAGACCATGATCACCTTCGGGTTCCGGGCGTGGATAGTGTCATAACCCAGACCAAAATTCGCCATGGTGCCTGGGCGGTAGTTCTCAATTAGAACGTCAGCGCTGTCAATCATTTCGAGGAGCAACTCTCGGCCACTGCGTTGCTTCAGATCCAGCACCATGCTTCGCTTGCCGCGGTTGATACTCATGAAGTACGTCCCGTAGACACCAGCATCTCCGTTGCCTGCTCCTTGCCGAGATGGAATGAATGGCCCGGTGCCTCGTGACTGATCACCTCCGGGCGGTTCAATTTTCACGACATCCGCGCCAAGGTCTGCTAAGACCATCGTAGAAAATGGCCCTGCGAGGACTCGAGTGAGATCGATTACACGTAAACCATCAAGTGGACCTGGGCTCGTTGCTCCTAGCATTACAGATGCCCTCCCCATAACCAGACTGATGGATGCATAGTACCCCCACGAACATTGGCTCCGTGTTCCTTATAATCGTATGGAAGCAGTATGTGGAGGTGGATATGACTACAACCAAAGTTGACTCGGCCGAGATGCCGCTGCTGTGCCAGGCCGCGCTCAAGGAATGGGCGGTAGCTATCGAGGCCCTCGGCCAAGGACGGCTGGCGCTGATTATCCGCAAGGGAGGTATTCGTGAAGAGAGGAATCGCTTTGAGGTAAAATTTCCAGAGTTTTTGCTCTTCCCTTCATTCGAGCACCAGCAGAGCGAGTTACTGCGCACTGACCATGCCGAAGCCCTTGCGGGCTCCATCAACACTGAGCCTGGCGGGGACGAGCTGACGTTTACGCACTTTGCGAAAGTGCATTCCGCCTTTATGGTGACCGAGTCGGCTCAACTCAAAGCGTTGGAACCGCACCACATCTGGACGCAAGAGTACGCAGAGAAGCGCTTGCGGTGGCGTCCTCGCGTAGCTCTTACTGCTATGGTGTTGCGCGTTTATCGATTGACTCAAGCGAAGCAGGTGCCATTCAGACCCGAGTACGCGGGCTGCAAGTCGTGGCTGCCATTGCTGGACTCTGTCAGGATAGATGACCTTGAGCCAGCCATGCCGGACGATGTATTCGCCGCAGAGGCGGCAGCAATTAAACAATTGATGTCCGCAGTGACAACTGCTGACATGACCATTGCTTAGTCTTACATAAAGTATTTTTCACACGGGGAGTCTTTTTGAAGTACCGAAATCTTGGCATAACCGACCTGAATGTTTCGGAGGTCGCCTTCGGCGTTTGGACTGTCGCGACAGGCTGGTGGGGCAAGGTAGAGAAAGATGATGCCATTCGCCTATTGCAAGACGCCAAAGAGCAAGGGGTAACGCTCTTCGATACCGCCGACACCTATGCCGACGGCTATGGCGAGGAATTGCTCCAATTCGCTTTTCCCAGGAAGAATCGGCAAGATGTCATTATTGGCACTAAGTTCGGGTACGACCTGAAGACACCGCGATTGGGTCACCACAAAGAGCGCACTCAGCGTTGGGATCCCGAATTCATCAGAGAGGCTTGCGAAGATAGCCTTCGCCGTCTCGGTACTGACTATATCGACCTGTACCAACTCCATAATCCGCGCATCGAAACCGTCCAAGATGACGCAGTATTTGAGACCCTAGATGACCTGGTGAAGGAAGGCAAGATTCGCCATTATGGTGTGGCGCTTGGCCCCGACATCGGATGGCGTGCCGAAGGCGAAGCGTCGATGGCTGAGCGCAAAGTACCTAGTGTGCAAATCATCTACAGTATTATTGAGCAGCAACCCGCTCGTGAATTCTTCCCGTTCGCCCACGACAACAACACCGGCTTGCTTGCTCGCGTTCCCCATGCGTCAGAAATACTCACGGATGAATTCACCAATCAGCTGAAGGTTGAATTTGATCCGACTGATCATCGAGCGCACCGTAAACAGGAATGGCTTGATACTGCGTTCGCGAAGCGGAGTCGCGTGCTCTTTATCGCCCAGGAAACTGGCCGAACATTGGCACAAGCAGCCATCCAGTTCTGCCTCTCAGAACCCAACATCGCGGCAGTGCTGCCGAACATCACTCGTAAGGATCAATTGGATGAATTCACGCTAGGTAGTGATGCATTGCCTCTCGCTGCGGACGAGGTTGCTGAGCTTTACCGCCTTTATGATGAGGAATTCGCCTCTCTCGAAGAAATTCAGCCCCAGCGCATCTAGGCAATGCTCATTCGCGAAGCATGGGTTCAACCGAAGGGCTGGTAATCGCGGCGACTTTTGAGCTACAGAATTCATTGTGGGGCATTCGCTGTTGCAAATCCGTAGCAAATGCCGGGGAAGAGCTAGCCCTTCTTAGATCGCCATAATGTTGTAGCCAGCGTCTACGTAGAGGGTGGCACCCGTTATACCAGTGGATAATGAGCTAGCGAGGAACAACGCGGCGTCGCCTACCTCGTCTTGCGTTATGTTGCGGTGGAGCGGCGAGTGCTCGGCGTGGATTTGCTGCATATCAGTGAACCCTGAGATGCCACGAGCAGCTAGCGTGTTGAGAGGGCCTGCTGAGATTGCGTTGACGCGGATTCCGCGCTGACCGAACTCCGATGCCAATTGCTTGACCTCATTTTCAAGCGCGGCTTTGGCAACTCCCATGACGTTGTACCCGGGGTAGACCTTGTCAGCGGCGTGAAACGACAAAGTCATGATGCTCCCGCCTTCGGTCATGCGCTCAGCACCGAGGCGGGCAACCGGTAGTAGCGAATATGCGCTCACTTCCAGCGCGAGGCGAAACCCGTCCACCCCTGTATTTGAAAAATCGCCCGAGAGATCGTCTTTATTGGCGAACGCCACGCAATGGGCTATTGCAACTAGAGGGGCCTTCGATACTGCGGCATCGAAGGCTGCTGCGACCGAGGCTTCGTCCAGTACGTCGCATTCGACGGCCTGAGTGTTGTCCATGTCCTTGACTAGATCCAACACTGTGCGTCCCATGCGTTCGTTCTGGTATGTCACGGTCAAGCTTGCCCCTGCTTCATGGAAGCGCTGGGCGATGGCCCAAGCGATGGATCGATGGTTGGCAACACCAAAAACCACCGCAGACTGGCCAGATAAATCTATGGATACTGCCACTGATTACGCCTTCGCTGCTAGATTGTCTAGAGCGCACCAACTGTTATTGCTGGTGCCAAGGGCGATTTCAGGGCGCTTCACACCCTTCACCATCTCGTCCTCAATGAGAGAGAAATCTTGCTTAGGAACTAAGTGCAGTAAGCCCTGAAAAGCCCAAGGCCACTGTTCAGGAGCCCATTTTTTCACATACTGCATACGAGGGGCTAGAAGCCTTGCGTCAATGAGATACTCGTTACCTAGAATGACATCTGGCTTCAGGTTCACACGCCAAGCAAATGCTTCGTCGGGTTCGGTTGATGGCCAGGTGGGAGTAGAGTCTTCAAAATACGTGGAGGAGACCGTCGCTATGGCGCCAAATACTAAGTGAACAGACACATAGAACAACACGCGGTCGCCAATCTCCATGCGCTGAACGCGTTTGCGCTGATTCTTCCCCATACCCAGCAGCGTGAATCCCTGCTCAGCACACTTGTCATAGTACTCGGGGCGAACCGCAACCATCCAATAGTTTCGAGGTGTGGCCGTGACCATGTCCAAATGGTACCACGGAGGGGTTGAGATAAGGGGGGAATTGGTCAATTTTAGCGGTGAGTAACGATGAGCGGATGGCTGGTTAGGGGCTGCTCCGATAGAATGCTTTAGTTAGACACAATCGAATCGTCCGGGCGATCTGCCCTGGAGTACGCATCTTGGCCATAGCTACCAACCTAGGTTTCCCGCGTCTCGGCGCCAACAGAGAACTCAAACAAGCAGTGGAGTCTTACTGGGCAGGGAAAGTCACTGAGGAATCCCTCCTTCGGACGGGCGCTATTATCAGGCGGGATAACTGGCTAGTGCAGCAGAAGGCTGGCATAGACCACGTACCTTCCAACGATTTCTCTCTCTACGACCAAGTTCTCGACACGACTGCCATGCTAGGAGCCGTGCCTGAACGATATGGACATGAGAGTGGGCTGGTGAGCCTCGAGACATACTTCGCGATGGCACGAGGGACCATCGGGGATGATGAAATACCTAGTGTCCCGGCGATGGACATGACTAAATGGTTCGATACAAATTACCACTACATCGTCCCTGAGCTTGAGATAGGCATGAAATTTAAGCTCTCCAGCACTAAAGTGGTCGATGAGTTTATCGAAGCAAGGGACATGGGAGTGGCGACTCGCCCGGTGCTCCTTGGTCCGGTTACCTACCTCCTCCTTAGCAAGACTAACGACCCGAAGCAGGACCCTCTGGCGATGCTGGAGTCAATCCTGCCGGTCTACGAGATCGTTCTCAAGCAACTGGCTGCAGAAGGAGCAGAGTGGGTACAGATTGATGAGCCGATGCTGGGGATGGACCTTGATGACCGTAAGCGCTCAGCTTTCGGGTTGTCTTTCGCGCGCCTTTCATCTGCCACCTCATCGTTGAAGCTGCTCGCCGCCATCTATTTCAGTGACCTGCGAGACAATCTTCGAACAGCTTTGGCCCTCCAGGTTGCGGGTATTCATATCGACCTCGTTCGTGGTGTTGAACAACTTGACGAGATGATGGCGAAACTGCCTGCGAACATGGTTCTCTCACTTGGCCTTGTGGATGGACGCAACATCTGGAAGACCGACTTGACTAAGGCGACCGATCTTGCGACCAAGGCGGTGTCTACCCTCAGCAGTGACCGGGTAATGATCGGGCCTTCCTGCTCGCTCCTGCATTGCCCCGTGGATCTCAACCTCGAAGTGGGACTGGATAGTCAAATGCGTTCGTGGATGGCGTTTGCCAAACAGAAGGTGCGGGAAATCGCAGTTATCGCAGCTGTTGCCGGTACTCGTGGAATAGGGGCAGAAGCGCTCCTTGCTGAGAACGCCGCCGCGATGAAGTCACGGCGCGAGTCCTCGCTTATTCATAACCCGCTTGTTGAGGCTCGCACCGCAGCTCTGACCGAGGAGATGCACGTCAGAACGAGCCCGTATGAGGAGCGACGTGCGTTGCAGAGACAGTCGTTCAAACTTCCTGATTTTCCAACGACCACTATTGGGTCGTTTCCGCAGACTCCCGCAATCCGGAAGGCACGGGTGTCGCTCCGAAAAGGGTCGATGACTGCTACTGCGTATCAGAAATTCCTGAAAAAAGAAATTGAGACAGTGGTTCGCTTTCAAGAAGAGATAGGTTTGGATGTTCTTGTCCATGGTGAGGCTGAGCGCAACGATATGGTCGAATACTTCGGCGAGCAGCTTGAAGGCTATATGTCGACAACCAATGGTTGGGTTCAGAGCTTCGGGACACGCGCAGTTAAACCCCCAATAATATTTGGAGACATTTCCCGGCCAAAACCTATGACGGTGACATGGGCTGCTTACGCACAATCTCTTACTGAGAAGCCTGTAAAGGGGATGCTCACAGGCCCCATCACGATGCTCGAATGGTCTTTCGTCCGTGATGACCAGCCACGGAGGGACACGTGCCGTCAATTGGCACTTGCAATCCGAGACGAGGTGCTTGATTTAGAGAAATCAGGTATTCGGATGATTCAAGTGGACGAACCTGCACTACGTGAAGGATTGCCTTTGCACCAGGCCGATTGGGTGGACTATCTGGCCTGGGCTGTTGAGTGCTTCAAACTTAGCGTTGCTGGCGTCACTGACCGCACCCAGATACACACGCACATGTGTTACGCGGACTTCAACGACATCATTGAGTCAATCGGCGAGATGGATGCAGATGTCATCTCGCTGGAAGCCTCTCGGTCGGGGATGGAATTGTTGTCTGCATTTGGTGAGTACCAGTACCCGAATCAGATAGGGCCTGGCGTCTACGACATTCATTCACCAAGGCAACCTTCTTCTGAGGAGATGAAAGACCTCATATGTAAGGCCTTGGAGGTCCTCCGTGCCGACCAGTTGTGGGTAAATCCTGATTGCGGACTCAAAACCCAAAGCTGGGCACAGGCTAGAGCCTCTTTAGCTAACATGGTTGATGCAGCTAAATCGCTGCGATGATTTGCTGCCTCCGGCCCGTGAAAGAAAACGATGAGTAAACAAGCATTCCTCCAGGCAGGAACTTTCTTTGTAGACACGGTCGACAAGATAAGGCCTGGCCAATGGGATGAGCCAGCCCTCGGGTCCTGGAACGTCCGTGACCTAGTCGGCCATACCAGCGTGTCGTTTGCTCGCCTAGCAGAGTTCTGTCAACAGCGCGCTGATAGAATTAATATCACTTCTGCCGCGCATCACTATCACGTGGGGCTTGCAGTACCAGGAGCCAACGATGCGATTGCGGAGAAGGGTAAGGAATCTGGGCAGCGGCTTGGGGATAACGCCGCTCAAGTGATTCGTGCCGCCTTCAACGAAACGGTCATGGTGCTCGAATCCGTACCAGACGATACCGCCATCGCGTACCCGAACGGTGGCATCAAACTTGAGCATTATATTGAAACTCGCGTGCTTGAACTCACCGTCCACACACTCGATATCCTAGCTGCCACCGGGATAGAGATGGAGCCGCCGCGCGAAGCGCTTTCCTGCACCCTCCACGTCCTTGCCGATCTCGCAGTCGACTCAGGGTTCGGATCTCAGCTTGCGCTTCTTGCCACCGGCCGTGCCGTTGCCGCCAATCGCTTTTCTGTACTCACCTAAATCAACGCCACGCGGCCCCTAAGCATCCGCAGGTAGTTTGTAGTTGTGATTTCGGCCACTGTCTCGATATCGACTCCTTGAAGCTGAGCTAGTTTCTCCGCGACTTGCGGGAGGTGCCAGGGCTCGGTTCTGCGTAGAGGGTTCTTCTTGAACGGTTGAGGGTAAGAGTCAGTCTCAATCACCAAGTGATCGAGCGAAAGTTGAGCGACAACTGCTTGTAGGGGTTCCTCACGCAGCAGAGGCTTGGCCAGCGAAAGGTAAAACCCGATATCCATCGCCTGTTTCGCTAAGTACATTGAGCCACCGAAGTAATGCCAAGCACCACCTACATCGCTCGCGTGCTCCTCAATCAGAATACGCACAGTGTCTGGGTCTGCCTCACGCGAGTGGATCACGAGCGGGAGATCGAGCTCACGAGCCATCCGTATTTGGACACGCAACGCATCTTGTTGAATGGCCTTGTCCGGAGAATTAGGCATGTAATCCAAACCGCACTCGCTCCACTCAACGACCTCAGCATGCGTGGCGAGATCGTGCAGATGTTGTGCAGTGGCTTCATCCAAAGGGCCTGTTAGATCAGCCGGATGCATGCCAATCCCAGCTTTAATGAAGGAGTTTGCTTCGGCTAACAGAAGCGTTCGCTCACACGAAGGAACCGTCGTGCCCGCTGCTATAATCAGACCGATATTCGCCCGCCTGGCTCGCTCTAGCAGCCCTTCCAGGTCGCCTGGGCTCCATTGGTCCACGTGGGTATGCCCGTCGATTAACGGATGGACGGTGGTTCTTAGCTCTTCTTCGAACGTCATAGTGTCGTTGAATTGTAGACGCTAGAAGGAACTGGAGACAGGCTACATGGAGAGCGTGGAGTGTTCCGGACTTCTCCTTATGAATTGACGCACCGACTAGCGGTTAGTCGAAGCGCGCAACTTACGGCAGGCACCATCGCAAGCGTTGGGTTGTCCTATGTTGCTTTTAACTCCATCGCTTGGGGTGACGTCTTGGATACGTTTGCCCACTTTCCGGTTGGCTATGTACTGCTCAGTCTCGTACCGTTGGCTATTGCGATGATTTTTAGGGCCGCTCGCTGGTCGGTGCTGCTCAACGATGAATCTGTAACACCTTGGCAAATCTTCCTTACGCAGAACGCAGGTATCGGCCTCAACAACATGCTCCCTGTCCGTGTCGGTAGCGAGGCTCTTCAGCTCGGGCTGGTGACCCGGCGTTACAAAGTTCCCTTGCCGCGTGCACTCGCTTCGCTGGTGGGAGGCAATGTCTTAGATATTTTTGCTACTGGGATTCTTATGACCCTTGGCATCTTGCTCGTGCCCGGCTTGCGTGATTCTAAAATTAGCATTCAACTCTTTGGTTCGATAGTGATGCTTTCGGTGAGCCTGTTGGTGTTGTTAGGTGTTTCGCGGGGTATGGAGTCAATACCAATAGCTAATCGCTTTGCCTTTTTCTATCGAGTCATAGGCGCTCTACGCGACCTTCGTACAAAGCCCAATCGCTTGTTACTTTCGTTCGCGGCCACCTTCATGCATTGGTTCCTCATGGGGGTCTCCGGCTGGGTGTTGGCGCTTGGCTTGGAGATTGATATAGACCCCTTGACGATGGCAACCGTACTTGTGGCCGCAGCATTCTTCACATCTGCAATGCTTTCGCTGCCAGGAGGCGCGGGTACCTATCACTTCGCACTGGTGTCCATGTTGGTGGAGTTAGGTTCGGATAGAGCACTCGCATTCAGTTTTGCGTTTGTCATGCATTTGCTAGTGTTCGTACCCCCTATGTTCGTGGCGCTTGTTGTAATGATTCGATTGGGTACCAGTACAGTCCTTGGCTGGCGGTACACCAGCCCTGTAACCGCAGTTGCCGCAGGTGCTGGCTCTGATGAGATGCAGCCATCTTAGTGGTACTTCGACAGATCGGGCTGGTGGTGATGGGGATTGCACTGCTCGCGGCGTGTTCTGGAGATCCGACGACGACGCCTTCGACTCCAATTCCGACGGCAACGGCAGCGCCGCTCCCTGCACCGGAGGGATCTTTGCGCGTGGCCGTGGTTGGCGCCGCACCTCATCAGGATCTCCACCGAGTCGTCAGCGAATGGGCCACTTTGTTCGGCTCCGGCCTTGGCTACAATCGACTATTCAGATTCGCTGCTGGTCCCGGAACCGAGCTACCCAGCCTGCGAGTGGAATGTGATCTTTGTCGTAGCTGGCGGTTTGTGGACGATACGACATTGGAAATCGAACTAGACGCTGATGCGTGGTGGCAAGAAGCTGAGGGATTTGCGTCTCGGCCGGTCGCGGCTCTCGATATCCTGTGGAGTCTTGAGCGCCTGCGGGAGCAAGGCTCCCCCCACGACAGCTTGTTGAGCTCTGTAGACTCTATTGAGGCCACCGGAGAGAACTCGGTGCGATTCCATCTTTACTATCCTGATGCAGACTTGCTTCTGAAGCTGGCGAGCCCTTACGCCGTGATCATGGCACCGGATTCGCTGAATGCCATAAATATACGTACCGGGCGCGTGGTGGGCGCGGGAGCATGGCGCTACGTGCGAGGTGGCACAGGGCAGGTGACATTGACCGCGTGGGACGATTATTTCCGTGATGGAGAGCCTGTTGCTAATGCTGTGCAATTTTTGCCTGTTGCTGACTTAACTACAGGTGTGGCGCTGCTGGATATCGACCGTGCGGACATGGCGCAAGTCAACGAGCAGCAATGGGCCGATATGGACAAGAGCCGCTATGGCTCCGTAGTGGTAGATCGACAGGGACGGGGAGTGCTCTTTGGAATTAACGCATCCCGCGAACCATTGAATGGCAAGGCGGTTCGCCAATCGATTTTCGGTGCGCTTGACCCACAAGCGGCGATAACTGAATCCTTTGGCATCGGTTGGCTAGGTCTTGGGATGCCTTTAGTTGAACCGTCATGGAGTCTTGATGAGGCAGATCTCACGTCGTACTTTCTCACGACGGGCGTTCTGGTGAGTAAGCCACTTACGCTTACAGTGGCTAACTTTGGGGAGTCATTCGTCACTCACGGGGAAGTCTTAGCTGCGCAGTTGCGTAGCGCTGGATTCGATATTACCGTCGATGTTGTTTCGCGCGGCACTTACCTGAATCGCGTATGGCAGCAGCGCGATTACGACTTATTCGTCGGCCCAATGCCTCCTACGGACACTCCTGATGCTTTCATGCTTGGGCTGCTACATAGTCGCGGGGCATCCAATATCACAGGGGCAGCGCTTGCTGAGCTCGATACGCTGATTGAGGATTTGTCCGTGGAACTTGATGCTACGAACCGCGCCGATCTCGCACATCGTGCACAGGAGACTGCACTAGAGGGGGCTTGGTTGTTTATGGTGGCGGGCTTATCGGAGCGGTGGGTGTTTAACGAAAGGGTTATTGACCCACCGCGCGCGTTTCCTCAGGGCTCCGGAGATTGGTGGAAGTACGTAGGAGTTGAGTAGACGCTATAATAGTCTCACTCAGAAGTATGACTGGAGTACTCCAGCATGCGTCCTCTGACTTACTCACTGCATTTGAAGTGAGCGACTTGGGGTAATGAGATAGCAGCATTGGAGGAAGTACGTGGCAACGCTTCAGCATGTGACAGACGCAGAATTTCAGCAGATTGTGCTCGAATCCGATATTCCGGTGTTGGTCGATTTTTGGGCCGACTGGTGTGGTCCCTGTAAGATGATTGCTCCTGTCGTAGAAGAACTCGCTGGTGAGTATGACGGCAAATTCGCATTTGCCAAACTGGATGTTGACTCTAATCCGCAGACTGCTATGACTTTCGGTATCCGCAGTATTCCTGCGCTGCTGTTGTTCAAGAATGGCGTAGTCGCGGAGACAGTTGTTGGTGCCGTTCCAAAGGCGGTACTCAAGCGCAAAATCGACAAGGTTCTAGAGGACTAGTCTCCGACCTAGTCGATTTTGCAACCACGTAAGCGCCCTGATGTATCGGGGCGCTTCTGCGTTCCCTAAGTGATCTCACTCGCAATGGAATGGCCAATATATAAGGGAGTGGATGGGTCCCGGTGGGCCTCGCGGTCTTCAAAACCGTTGCAGGGCTAGTTTCCTAGTCCAGGGTGGGTTCGACTCCCATGCACTCCCGCCAGCTTCGTAGACTGCTCCACGCCTTTCGGGCTTCTTTCGCTTGCCCCGGCATCGGGCTGCTGTACCCCCATTTGTACCCCCATTTTGTTTCCCCGCCCTTCATTTCAGGCGTAAGCCACCCGCCGGTTGATACCGGCCACCCTTATTTATTATTAGGTGACCCCACTCGCGATTTCTTACGGCTGTGACGTTTGGGTCTGTGGGCGTATGCTCACCTCGATTGCGATGATGAGTAACCGTGTTCTATGGCGTTGGTTTAGATGATTGCATCTAGTGGACATGCCCACGCTTGTTCCTGCACCTCACCAAAGCGGGCCATCGGCGATACCGATGACGGCTATCGCATATCCGTGGGAACCCTACGGTATCGTTCATACCATCCTCCCTTTAAAAAGAGGATGGTATGACATTTTCAATATTTACTGGGATCGGACCGCACTAGCGGAAACTATTCCCACTCCCAGACATCCCATACCGTACCGCCGGCAGCATCGACTTCCCAGTGGAAAACGAAAGCCTTCCCATTTAGATCAGATAGGGAGGGGGCAGAAGCCTGGAAATAGACGGCGCCGCGGAAGCTTGACCCGCCAGTTTCAGTGAAATGCCCCACTCCAGACGCCCTGAAAGTTGCCACGCCATCCGAGGCCATCAGCAGTCCAGAATTTGGACATTCCCCGTAGAGGGAACCATCAATGTTCATTTCAGCGGTAAATTTCACCATATTTTGCACATCGACCCCTAAAAAGGATCCTGAACCCTCCGCAACGGTAGAGAACCGGGGCGAAGCACCGACGGCCGGTTCCAGACTATTCGTGGCGCTGCCAGTCACCGTACCCACTTTTTTGCCAAGCATATCGAAAACTCCTTCATATATTGATGGTGATCATGGTATCTCTTTTGGAGCTGATTTCAGGAGAGACTATGTACAAAGACCTGGTACACCCTTGGGCCAGCCGGTAGGCACCCGGCCACCCTTATTATTTATGAGGTAGTGGCGCTCGCGGTTTAAGCCAGCCTGGATGATGAGAGGTTCTGCATAACACGGAGCTTAATGATGCGGACGGCGGCGAACTGGCAAGGTATTAGTAGCTTGAATTCGACCTTCGAATGGCAGGCTTCAATCAAAATCTCGCCATCCCCTTGCCCTAGCACTGGAGGCTAA
>CALGTL010000196.1 GCA_937901475.1 uncultured Dehalococcoidia bacterium | reverse complement strand
ACCACTCCTTGGGTTAATGAGGATGCTAACCCAGAGCTACCCGGTCTCGGTGCGCGTTCAATACGTCGAGTAGTTGGGTTCGGGCCGGACATGTTTGGAGTGACCTATCGAATGGTGGGCAGTGAAAACCGGATTGGAGTGAATGAGCGGAATGCTCACAATTTCATTATTCACTCGTTGATCGAGTTGGGTCTACTCGGAGTTATCGCTTACGGGTTGATGGCGGGGAGTATTCTTTACGTATTGTGGGGAATCATCCGTCAAGCCCAGCGACGGGAGATTGAGGGATTGATTCCTCATCTTGCGATTGGGCTCACAGCGGCGTTCATGGGTCGACTACTTGAACAAATGACAGGGAAGGCACAACTTTCTGATTTGATGCTCATGTGGATTCTCGTTGGGGTCATTGCAGCGCTCGCCAATCGTGGCCGCGTCGCAGAATTCTTCACCGCATCGCCCAACGTAGCACCGCCCCGCCAAAGCCCTGGGGTCGGTCGGCGGAGTTTTTTGAGCCTAAATCCCGCCCGAAAATATGCATCCGTGTTCATTGTTCTTCTGGCACTACTACTATGGTGGCAGACATCGCTTGCTGACATCCGTGCAATGACATTATCTGGGCAAGCACAGGAAGCATCGGCGAGTGGCAAAGCTGCGGCTGCAGGTGCCCTCTACGAACAGGCAATCGACATAGCTCCTCATGCGTCAATCCCGCGGTTGCTCTTAGTGCAAGGACTGATCCGTAGCGCGCAAGTCGAAACAGATACAGCTGTAGCGCTTTCCGCGCTGGAGGCGGCCCGTGTCAACCTCCAAGGGCTGCTGGAAAGGAATCCCTTAGATCTTCGTGCGCGAGAATGGTCAGCGACAATCAGCCAAGAGATTGCCCTCATCGACCCTTCGCGCCTGCCACAGGCTGTCCACGATGCAGCGCTAGTGGCAGTTTTATCACCTGGTCTCTGGGAGCAATTGGAACCACTAGCGTGGATACTCGCTTTATCGGGGGATTATGACCAGGCCCTGCGCGTCGTTCACGAAGCGCAAGCGCTTGGTGGAGACGAAAACCCCGATGCCCACATGCTCTATTTCATCGAATCCAAAATTGAGCGAGAGCAAGGGAACATCGCAAAAGCTGAAGCAGCGTTGGCAAAGCTCAAAACTTTCACGCACCCCGACGTACCACTTCTTGTTGAAAGTGCTAAGTAAAGTGGTACATCAACCCACCGAGATATAACTCACAGCGAGGACGCCACAAAGATTTGTGCGCCCTGCTGTGCAAAGCAAAATTAAGAAATCAAGACTCTGAATTAGAAATATTTCAACCGCCAGAGAGATGCTTCCCAGCAAGCACCTCTCTGGCGGTTAGGCTAAGGAGGTCCTCTTTGGGGCGACTGGAGCTTACCAAGGATTACTTCCTAAGCGCTCCAGCGGTAAAGCCCCATGTCCCTCCGCTATTTTGAATTTGATGCCAATTTGCCTTTGCGTGAATAACCTCCGGCACGTCAGCCCCGAAGGTGTCAATCCAGTCACAAGTTTCAAAAAGGCTTCCATTGAGAATTTGCTCTTCCGTAATTACTCCTCTTTCAACGAGTAAGCGGACTGCTGCAGAGCCAGTGGTTGCTATTGAGTCATTGATATTTTTCGATTCATTTGCAGCGCTGCTTGCGGCTGCAAACAACAATGGAATAGCGTTCGCGGTGCCTTTGATTTCAGCTTGCTTGAGGAATGAGAAGTACTCGGCGGTGCCCTCAGCAAACCACCGGCCAGCTTCGTGCTTTGCTTCAAGCACCGGCGCATCTAGAGCTTGGTAATATCCGTCCTTCATACCCATCGGCATGCAACCATCCCACAAGGTCGGTTGAAGAGCATGGTAAAGCTCATGCATGTATATCTTTTGAATAACGTCGCTGCTTTGTTCAGAATTCCCTGCAACAATGGCAATCCGTGCATCTACGCAAGGTGTCGGCGCCGTCGCCGCATCGTAATTCCCCTCAATCCAAACCCTCAGTCGGCTCTTGAGTTCAATGTTTTCATATGCTCTATAAGTGTCTTTATCGCACCCGGAGGCATCAATCCATGCATCAGTAGCGTTTGCTATTCCCGTGAGTTCTGAGGAGGTTTTTACTTGCGTGTACTTCGAAAAAGGTGATCCCACATCTCCTGTTTTCCCAATTTCGGAACCTATTGACCAAATTACACCCAAGATATCGGGATGCGTTGCAGTTAAATTTGCAACTCCGACTTTAGTCCACGCTTCTATCTGTGCAGCAGTAAATTCACTCGCACTGAGGCCGGTTATGGAAGGTACTCTTGTGGGTGTGGGTGTGACCGTCGGTGCGGGCGTCGGCGTGGCCGTCGGTGCGGGTGTCGGCGTGGCCGTCGGTGCTGGCGTCGGCGTGGCCGTCGGTGCGGGCGTCGCCGTAGCCGTCGGCATGGGCGTTGCCGTGGCCGTCGGCATGGGCGTGGGCGGAGGTATCGGCGTAGAAGTCGCCGGCGGCGTTAAGGTGGGCGTAGGAGTCGGCGTCGCTAGCGAGGTTGTCAATGCGACGCTAGGAGTAGGTGATGAAGTAGCCGTAGGCAAGGGCAGCGGAGTAGAAGTCGGTATGCTCTCAGCAATTACTGTTGGGGTTGAGGCAGGAGATGATTCCGGGGCGTTGTTGCTACCTCCGCAACCAATTGCAAGCGCCAGAGTCATCACACTAATCAATATTATTTTCCCAAACACTTCAACGTACTCCCTTAATTTACTATCGAGTTTCTTGGAGTTGTTGCTATTAACTTTCAATCGTCCAAAACTCAACTGTCGCACCTTGTATTAGGGTGCTCAATTCACCGAACCAAGGAGCGAATGAAGCCTCGGCCCCGATAGACCCCATAAATTCCTCAAATGCTCCGAGATTCTCAACCTCTACTTCCCAAGCAACTCTGTCAGTTGCACCACTTTGGTAATCAGAATAAATTCGTCCCTTAGGCCATAAACCAGCCGCATTGAATAGGTTTTCACCTTCCTTCAATTTTGCTACAACTGCGCCTGCTTGACCAATTTTAGCCTGAAAAATCCGACGCTGAATAATCAATCTATTAGTTCCTTTGATTCTGTACTTTAGTTCGTACTTGTTCTATTAGAAGATAGTCTCGTACCGAAGGGCCGACCTTCGTCCCTCAATACAATTTCCCCGTGCTCCACCCAGAGGCTTGGTTCCAGGCGCATCAACGGCACCCTTACTGCCGCTCATTCAACGAATGGGGTAGCATTCCCGAGAACATGCGTCCCCATCAATAATCTGGCACAGATTAATTGCATGACGCAAACATGAACTCGCTTATTTTATTCCGGTATAAAAGGAGCCTTGGAACCGTCAAAGAGAAGGCTGGAAGGCAGTAGCCTAGCGAGCTCCTCAACCGTCCATTTCCCTTTGCTACGCCAATCTTTGTTGACTGTGCGCATTTCACTAGGGTGCGAGTAGACGCCAATTTTTCCAGAACCAGACCGAAAGATGAGACCGCTCACACCTTCGGCAAGATCCGAGGCAAGGTAGACGACGATGGGCGAGACATGCTCGCCTCCAGGTCGGTCAGTCGTTAGTTCGTCACCCGCCTTCTTAGATGCGAGGCCCGCTTCAGCGAGCATCTCTGGGTGGCGGTAATTATCGAAAGCGCGGGTTTGAGCCATGGGTGCGATTGCGTTCACGGTGATTCCGTGATTACGCAACTCAAAGGCAAGGTCCCACGTTAGGCTAACTATTCCGCCTTTTGCTGCCGCATAGGCGGATCTGCCTTCGGGGTTCCGCCACTGACTAGAGGCGGTGTTAATGATGCGGCCTGATCTCTGTTTCATCATGAGCGGCACAGCGTGACGGCAAGTATTGAACGTACCCTTGAGATGAACCCCCACGACTGCATCGAAATCAGCTTCGCTAATCTGGTGAAACAATCCTTCGCGGGCTACACCTGCATTGTTCATTAGGATGTCGAGTCTGCCGTAATTTTCGATGGCTGTGCCAATGAGTGCCTCAGCCTCGCTAAAGTCAGCTACTGAATGGTAATCGGCAACAGCCTCGCCCCCATTTTCACGAATCAATGCAACCACTTCATCAGCAGGAGCCCTCGTACCTCCAGTGCCATTGCGCTCGACTCCAGGGTCGTTGACGATAACTTTTGCGCCCTCAGCTGCAAGGGCCATGGCGTGCGCCCGACCAATTCCTCGTCCACTGCCTGTCACGATTGCTACTTTGTCTTTGAGGTATTCGCCCATTTTTTCTCTTTTACGCTAACTCGTATTACTTGATTTAGGCGTTCATTCCCTAGGGAATGAATGGGGCTTTAGTGTTGCCAGCAAGCAGGGTGTTTGGCAGAAGGGCCTCAAGCTCAGTGATGGGCCATGTGCCTTCAGTCTTCCAATCTCGGTAAATGGTATTCATTTCAGTGGGGTGACTGTAGCGCCCCACTTTGCCAGACCCGACCCTAAACACGATTCCGTTGATGTCCTTGGCCTGTTCAGAAGCCAAATAGACAACAGTTGGAGAGACGAATTCAGGTGCGGCTCGATTGTCGCCCTGCTCCGCTGGGTCTTTCTTCCTGTCTAACCCCGCGTCCGCGAGCATGTCACGATATGCGGTATCTCCAAATGCTCGGGTGGCCCCCATCGGTGCAATCGCATTGACAGTGATCCCATGGTTACGGAGCTCAAACGCAAGCGCCCAGGTAAGGCTGACAATCCCGCCTTTTGCCGCGCCATAGTTACCACGCCCTTCAGGGTTTCTCCATTGGCTAGATGACGTATTGATGATGCGGCCGTAGCCCTGCTCCATCATAAGAGGCACAGCTTGATGGCAAGTGTTAAACGTCCCCTTGAGGTGCACGTTAATGACATTGTCCCAGTCTTCTTCTGTCATCTCCCAGAAGAGCTGGTGGCGGAAGATTCCTGCGTTGTTGACCAGTATGTCAAGCCGACCATAATTGTCGACTGCCGCTGCAATTATCCGCCCGGCGGCAGAATAATCCGCGACTGATTCATAGTTGGCGACAGCCTCGCCTCCTTGCTCACGGATAAGCGCGACGACTTCGTCAGCGGGGGTTCCTGTACCGCCGCTACCATCTCGCTCAACGCCAAGGTCGTTGACAACAATCGAAGCGCCTTCGGCTGCGAGGGCGATGGCATGCTCACGGCCAAGGCCACGACCTGCTCCAGTGACTATCGCTACTCGACCCTTCAGCAGATCACCCATACCTCTGTCCTCCAGGAAAATAGTGCCATAGGGGTTATATCACGTCTAGTGCACTCGAAGATACGAAGCGAAAAGAGAGTGGTAAAAACCTGTTGCGCCTGAGGCGGTGCATGAGGGCGGAATTAACTTAGGGCAATATGAATCGAATACTATTTCACAAAATCCCATCTGGGATTTTTAAACAAAGGTTCGTGCAATTGACCAGTTTTGCGCGGTGATTTCCTCTGAGGGACAAAGTAGTGGCTCTTCAATCGCATTCGGCAATCAAATGGTTTTGTTAGGCGTACTCGAGATCTAGAAGCGCGTACGCACGTCTAGTCTCGAATGTCCTGCAGCAACCATTCAGTTGGCACTGAGTTACCGAGCCCTTTGGCCTTAGCCAATTCATATGCACGCCCTGCAACAGCGAAGAATTGCGCGCCTTGTATATTGCCACGTTCTGAGTATGTCACCTCTGTCTCGCTGCTGCGCCCAAGCTCTGCAGCAGAGAGCATATCCTCCAGAAATACCACTCGCTCTTCAGCGAAAATCCCTTGGGTTCGCATTTTCTGTTTTGGACGCAAGACCCGTGGAATGTCATCCGAAGGAAGAGCTTCATAGCTGATGAATTCGTCGTGCAACTTCATCTCAGGCATACCAACTGGTGCAGGTGCGGAACCCAATCGCAAAGAACGATCAACTCGTTCCATAGCCTCGCCGTCAGGTCGGCCACCGACGCAGGTGATATGCGCTCCATCAGGCACCCAACGTCCGAATATCACTGGTTCAGTAGAGTCCGTACAACCAGCAATTATGTCAGCGCCCTGGTGGGCTTCTTCTGCTGTGCTGACTGCCACTACCTCAATCCCTAATTTGGCAGACACTTCTTTCGCGTAGGCATCCCGGTTGGCCTTGGTTGGGCTGTACACGTTGATTCGCTTAATGTTACGCACGCAAGAAAGTGACTCAGCATGACTGCGCGCCATGCCTCCAGACCCAATCATGCCAACGACTGCAGCATCCTCACGAGCCATGAATTTAGTTCCTATAGCAGAATCTGCCCCCACGCGCATATGCTGAAGCACTCCGTCGTTGATGAAAGCGAGGGGTTCTCCATTCTGAATATTAGTGAGTAGAATTAATCCACAATACAGTCCCGGCTGCATGCAGTACTTTTCCTCCGTTCTGGTTCCACCATATTCCTGTTCGTAGGTGACATCAGATTTCATCCTAATGGCAAAGTAACCAGAGGAAGATGAGCCGCCTTCCATTGTGCCCCATTGATAGAGTTTTGCTGGGTCATCTGTGGGGATTCGAAGGTCAATTCTTGGACGACAGACCGCCATTCCAGCAGCAAGGTCTTTGTAAGCCTGCTCAAGAACATTGATCGTGTCTTCCATGGTCAGAACCTGTGAAATATGGTCATTGTTGAGAAATAGCATCGTGTTTATCTCCATTGATGAGCTGAGGCGCCCAGCAAAGGCCAGGCTACACCCACAGGCCTAGAACATCACAGATGTTTTACGTCGCGAGGGCCATCATCTAAGTAATCACCACTGCCTTCATGGCCAATTTGTGATGCCCTATGAAGTCAGCTGTTGGCTGACATCAAGGCCCTTAACCTTGCCACTAGATGACGCTTGAAAGTTACTTCAACTGGGCTCCTTGGTACCCAAGAAGCGCGACTCAGGCCACTCTTGTACGAGGGGTAGCGTTGTCATGATTAATGAAATCACCGTAGTAGAATTCGTCTGCAATCCAAATTTAATTGCAAGGTCGGTTCGTACTGAAATACCGCCAATGGTGACACATTACGGCAAGTCTGATTGGCGCTAAAAGAGAAATTATGAAATTGCCTGTGAAGATACTGCTCCTGGGGTCAGGTGAATTAGGCAAGGAATTTGTCATTAGCGCTCAGCGTCTTGGGTGCTATGTCGTCGCCTGCGATAGCTACGATGGAGCTCCCGCCCAGCAGGTTGCAGATGAGCGTGAGGTTCTCGACATGCTGGACGCAGATGCTCTCAAGCAAGTAATTCGGCAACATGCGCCTGACATTGTCGTTCCAGAAATAGAGGCCATACGGACCGAGGTGCTTATTGCAGTCGAAGAGGCAGGAATACAGGTCAGCCCTTCTGCACGCGCGGTGGACTACACGATGAATCGTGACAAGATTCGCGACCTAGTAGCTGATGAACTAGGTATCCGTACCGCACGTTTTAGATATGCCGAGTCTGAGGAAGAATGCCGCGATGCAGGCCTCCAAATTGGTTACCCACTGGTAATGAAGCCCGTCATGAGCAGTTCGGGCAAGGGGCAAAGTACCGTTTCTAGCGCAGCTGAACTACCCGAAGCGTGGGCTCACGCATGTTCGGGTATGCGAGGGGATCGGCAGAGAGTCATTATCGAAGAATATATTGCATTTGAATACGAAATCACTTTGATGACCATTAGACAAAAAAGCGGAGAAACCATCTTCTGTCTCCCCATTGGGCATCGGCAAGAGCGCGGCGATTACCAGGAGTCGTGGCAGCCAGTTGCAATGAGAGAAGCAATGCTGGTGGAGGCCCAGGCCATCGCTCGTTCAGTAACCAGTAATCTCGGAGGCGCAGGAATATTTGGGGTTGAATTATTTGTGACGAAGGACGAAGTGATTTTCTCTGAGTTATCGCCTCGCCCTCATGACACGGGTATGGTGACTCTTATTTCACAGAATCTTAGTGAGTTCGATCTTCATCTAAGGGCGCTCTTAGGGATTCCAATTCCTCTACTCGAAACCTATGGTCCTTCAGCCAGCCATGTCATCTTGGCCGATAGGTATGCCGAACAAATTGACTACGAAGGCATTGACAGCGCCTTGTCCGTGCCGGGAGTAGATGTACGATTGTTTGGCAAGCCCTTCTCAAGGCCTTATCGCCGAATGGGGGTTTGTTTGGCAAGAAGCCATTCAATAGAAGATGCGAGGGCTAAAGCACTATATGCCAGCCAAACAGTTCAACTTAAATACTTAGGCTAATTCACCTAATAGCCGTTTTCTAAATTTTGCTCTCTTCAGCAAGAAAGCAAAACGTCGGTAAAGCCTTTCACAAAAAATTATCAGGGCATCGCCACCTGTATCCCAATCAGTAACAAGTGCGTGGGTGAGTCATTTCGCTAAAGGCGTTATCTCGAGGAGATCTTTAAAAAACCAGTTTCACAAGAGTTACGAGAGCATACATTCCGAAGAAAATCAGTGCCGTCCTACGGAACTGAAGCCATGACCATCGCATAGCGACCTCCTCTACATTCGTCAAAATACCACTCCATTGTACGGCGGAAGCCGGAAGCGGCTAACAGATGGCGGCCGCAAGTTACGGTAAAGCAGACTGGTGACCGAAAGGGTATGACTTGTACCCATCCGCTATGATTCGGTCTCGCACTGAAAATCTTTTTTGAGCATCGCTAGCTTCGAGGTCGCATAGATGGCGCAAAAGAAAATTCTCACAATCCCTGAGCTGTGGTACTCGGACACCATTTGGGGCAAACCCATTACCTCTGACGATACCCTGTTTGAAATCATGAGCCTCCAAGTGTTCCAAGCTGGCTTGGGTTGGAAGCTTATATTGAATAAGCGGGAGGGGCTTCGAATTGCCTTTCGCAATTGGAACATCCCGGCAGTGGCTCACTTCGGGCCTAGTGACGAGGAAAGGCTTCTTAGCGACTCTGCAATCATTCGGAATCGTTTAAAGATTCGCGCAATTGTTTATAACGCTCAACAGGTTCTTTCAATTCAACAGGTTCATGGGAGTTTCACACGTTGGTTTTATGACGTCCTGGAAGGGGACACCTACCCTGCGTTGCAGCGGGAGCTTGGTTCCCTTTTCAAATTTATGGGACCTGAACTTTGCAGGATGTGGCTCATGGCGGTTGGACGCATCACCATGTCTGAAGGTGATATTTATAGACCATCCGGCACTCCTGCTTATGCAGGGAAATTGCTCTAACCAAACACACAAGAATCTCAGGTGCGAAAGGGCGAGTCTCTATTCAATAGTGGTAGCGAGCGGCAGCGCGAAGCTAGCAAGGCCTATTGCTCCAACGCGTACGGCTCAACAGCATCAGTAACTTATGCCTCTAGTGCCCGATCACTTCTCATTAGAATGGGCGAGCCAATAGTAATTCTCGATAAAGCTCCAATCCGGTAATGATCAATGACAAGTATGTGATACGTGCTTCTGCGTTTTAATTTATCGTCGATTCCACTAGTCATACTAGAAAACCGTTAACTGAGTGTTGCCCTGGTCATGGGTTCTCTCGGGTTGGATTGGAAATTCAAGGATTGCTCATTAAAGCGCGATAGACTGTCGCCGAGCGCTACGTCAATCACGAGGCGCGATAGGGTAATCTGTGCACAACCCTGCTCTACTTGAGGCTGCAATTGACCACCCCGCTTGAACCCACGATCCTCAAAATGATTGTCCGATCCGTAGCGGGTAGCTCACGGGATCACTTGCTTGACTTAGGGACAGGGAAGCGCAGCGCAATCGGTGAGCGCATGCGAGCCCGGATCACGGCAATCGAAGAGAGTCTCGACAAAGGAACAGCGTTCACGCTAGAGAATCCGCCAGTCACTTACAACTGCTCCCACGTATACAGTGTCGAATATCAAGTAATGGGGATGACGGAGATGGCAGCCCTGCTACGAGAAGAACTCCTTGACTCTAATCGCGTTCTAGGGTTTGGTCGACCAGAGAAGCCTACGTCTGAGCAAAGTTAGTTATAGGGTAAAAGAAGTCGCTCTCAATTTCTTAGTGGTTCAGTGCCAGGTACTACGTCACAGGAAGTCCTTGCTTCATTCCAGCCCTCAGCTTGCACCGCTTACGCTGGTTTCCGTTAACTAACGCGCTGCGCGGTTTGATTTGATTAGCGCTATTTATATATTTAGTGAAAGTCCTCCTCTAAGTAGGGAAATCCACAATGACTGGAAATATCACGCCCACCACCATGCCGCACGCTGATGTTGTCGGTAGTTTACTGCGACCGGCTGATTTAATAGCAGCCCAAGAGCTACATGCCTTGGGTCATCTCACAAGTACTGAATTCAAAAGCATTGAAGACCAGGCCGTTAATCATGCGATTGCAGTCCAAGAGAGCGCAGGTCTCAAAATCGTTACCGATGGTGAGATGAGAAGGTTGTCTTTCCAGAGCCAGGTTCCAGCTTCACTTGAGGGGTTCGGGGAGTACGACCTTGATGCGTTCCTATGGGGTGATTGGTACGGGAATGACCATATCGGAAATAAGAATGTCTCGAGGCCAAGCAAATTAGGTGTTATCAGCAAGTTACGCAGGAAAGCTTACTTAGCTACCGAAGAGTTCCTTTACCTTCGAGAGCATACATCGGAGATACCAAAAATCACCATTCCTAGCCCAAGCCTTTTTGCAAATTTCTGGTCTACCGCTATATCCAGCGCCTCGTACCCGAAAGTGGAACATTTTCTCTCGGATGTAGCCGATATGATCCGAGCAGACATTCAGTCCTTGAGGAGCAATGGCGCGACTTACATACAGTTTGATGCTCCGCATTACCCGCTTATCCTTGATCCGACGTGGGCTGATTTCTATGAATCTATCGGGTGGAGCGCGACCAGTTGGGTCGAGTTTGGGGTTGAACTGGACAACGCGGTCATGCAGGGGTTTGATGATGTACTCTTCGCCATTCATTTATGTAGAGGCAATCAGGGCAGTCGATGGCTGACACAAGGTGGTTATGAACGGCTGCTCGCTCCGGTGCTCCAGCGAACAAAAGCGAGCCGTCTGATGCTTGAGTACGATGACCATAGGTCAGGAACATTTGATGTTCTCAAGGAAGTACCCAAGGATAAAACCGTGGTATTAGGGCTCGTCACAACAAAAGAGCCTGGTACAGAAGCAATTGTGGAGCTTACGAGCCGCATAAAGGAGGCGTCTCAGCATTTCCCGATTGAGCAGCTAGCCTTAAGTCCTCAATGTGGGTTCGGAACTTCTGTGATAGGTAATTCCCTATCCCTTAGTGATCAAATCGAGAAATTACAGGCAGTCGTGCAAACGGCTGAAGCGGTCTGGGCATAACCATTCAACATAGGTCCCGCGAAGTGAAAGCCCATTGCGAGTTTCTCATTAGTAACCGAAGGGTTGGTATATCCTGTAAATGAAACCAACACTTACAAACAAGCAAGCGCCGAAGTGTGGCGCTCTAACTCAAAGTATGATTCACCACGGGTACCATTGCGGACAAATCAACGTGCGATTGCAAAGCTTCGTTTACATTCGCTAGGGGGTATTGGTGCGTAATCATTTTTTCAATAGGGACATCGATTCGAGATTGCATAACTCGCATTGAGCGGATGATATTTTCGACTTTAGAGCCGACGACACCGGCAACTATCAAATCCTTCGCTGCGATTGCTGAAGGGTCCATTTCAACGGAAGTCGGAAGAATCAGCCCGATTACGAGGTATTTCCCTCCGTAGCGCACCATCTGCAGTCCTTCGTGAACCGAAGTCTTAGCTCCTGATGCTTCAATCACTAAGTCTGGTCCGGCACCAGTGAGTTCTTTGACTCGGCGAATCCTAGCCTCTGGAGTCGGGTACTCATGAATGTCAATCACCTGGGTTGCACCAAGCTCTTTAGCCAAATCAAGGCGATGGCTCGGCCCGCCAATCATTATTACGGCTGCTGCACCACGAACATTCGATTGAATGAGCGCCCCCATACCGATAGGGCCGACCCCTTGTACAACTACAGTATCTCCTTGGGTTGGGCCATCAATTTTCCGTAACCCGCCCATCACGGTATGGTTTCCAATCACGCTCATTAGAGCGCGCTCGGTAGACATTTCATCAGGAACTCGGATGATTGCAGGGTCGGGGTCTAGAAGCATGTATTCCCCGAATCCACCCCGAAGCATCGTGTCAGAATTTCGATCAACCTTAGAGTTCCCATAGTGGATGCTATTGGTGCATCGCAGGCTCATAATGCAGTTATAGCAATGCCCGCATGGAGCGGAGTGGAATAGAACTCTATCGCCCTCGTGGAGAGGCATTCCTAGAATATCGCGCTTGGCTTGAGAGCCAAGTTTTGCGATTTGACCAATATTTTCATGGCCCCAAATGATTGGGTTCGGAGCCTCCGGGTTATACCAATTGTGAGCGTCAGTGCCGCACACCGCTGCCATATTCATCTTAATGAGAATATTCCCAGGCTTTACATCCGGAATTTTGAATTCCTGTAACTCCAAGGGTGATTCTGCCCCAACGAATACGGCCGCCAAGCAAGTGTCCGACACGCTAGCACCTCCCAGGTGAAAGTAACCATCTTCTATTGCCATAGGTTGCATTAAATCTATAGCGCATTTGTGGAGAATATCGAAAAGGGAGCACGGCGCAAAAGCTCTCCAGCACTTAGCTGTTTAACAATTTGCCGCGCTCCCTTTTTTAAGTCCACTCCCGCTAGATTCTCACTTAATCAAGACGGTGCGCACTCTTATGTTCCTGTAATTCTACTCTGCAGATTTTACCGAGTGAATTCCCAGACCAAGGGTAGCTATTATCCAACCAAAGTAGGCAAGCATGGGGACCAGGCTATCTCTTTCCGTAAACGGCATAACCGCCAAACCAACAGCGGCCACAATCGTAATCACCCCCACCACGATGTAGAGGTTCTTACCGAGCACGTTCAAGTTCTTGCCGAGCATAATTGCGATACCTAGCAACAATGTGGCAATGCCTAGTCCAATCATCATGGCGCTACCGATTGCAAGGGAATTGCCCATCATGCCAGCAGCGCTAGCATCAGACGGGGCCTCAATAACGCTAAGTTCAAATCCCGCAGAGATCAACGCGGCTGCAGCCACTAAGCCCAGAAGGGTAGCCGACACTCCAGCGTAGGCAGATCCTTGCCCGCCCACACTTGCCATGCCTCGGGTCACGTTAATCAATCCAATAAGAGTTGCGATCATTCCGCCAAATCCCATAAGAAGGCCAATGGCAGCCATTGTCTCGTCGCCTCTTAAAGCGGCGGACTGAACATGAGTTGCCGTTGAAGGGTCGGCGGGATATACCCCTATCCAACCTGAGAGCTGAAGAATCAAACCTAGAATCAGTAACCAGCCATTATGTGCTTTTGACATACATCACCTCTGAGAATAATCATGCTCCCGATTGCTTTCCTAATTGGGAGTCGTAAGTAGGCTACAAATAGCTGATAGATAACGGGAATACAGTTAGCTAGCCAATTTTTACCGTCTATTTTCCGCATAGCTCTGATGCAGCTATACGGAAAATAGCAATCCTTACTTTACTAACCAGCCTCAGGTTCCGTTTTGCTAGTTCGGGTTTGAATAATCAATTCTGATTCATATCTCAAGTCAAGTGGTAGGATTTATCGTGCGCGATTACCATCCGCTAAGAGGCACAAGCAGGAGCCACTATGCACAATGAAGTCTGGAACGATCATTTGAATCCTGTCGCATTCCTAGAGCGAAGTTCTTTCGTATACCCAGATAAACCTGCCGTGGTCTACGGCAGTCTCACTTATACCTACGCACAGCTCCATGAGCGCGTCAATCGACTGGCGGGCGCTCTACGCAACGCTGGTGTTGTTAAAGGTGACCGTGTCGCGTTTATCGTGCCCAATATCCCGGCTATGCTTGAAGGCCATTTCGGCCCTATGGCCATTGGCGCAGTTCTGGTCGCTGTTAACACTCGTCTAGCAACGCGCGAGGTCGAGCACATCATCAACCACTCTGGCGCAAAAATTATCGTCTTCGATTCTGAGTATGCTTCGACGATTCGCGACCTGAAGGACAAACTCCCCAATGTGACGCTACTGGTCCAAGTTGTGGACACTAGCCCGCACGCTGACGACATCCCTGGGCCGGATTACGAGACGTTCTTGGCCTCGGCACCCGAAGGTCAACATCGCGAACAGCTGGACTCTGAGTTGGACACGATTGCCATCAACTACACCTCTGGAACGACAGGCCTCCCTAAGGGAGTGCAGTATCACGCACGCGGCGCTTACCTTGCGGCCATGGGCGAAATTATTGAATCCGGGTTAAATTGGCGCAGCAAGTATCTCTGGACGCTGCCGATGTTTCATTGCAATGGCTGGTGCTTTACTTGGGCCGTCACCGGTATAGGCGGCACGCACATCTGCTTGCGGCGCGTCGACCCAATCGACATCCTTAGCCTCATAACCGAACAAGGTGTTACACACATGTGCGGGGCGCCAACAGTGCTAATAAGTATGTATTCTTCGCCCGCAGCTGAGGGCCAGGACCTGCGCGGGCTCACTATCGTAACGGCCGGGGCCCCACCCGCACCTGTTGTTCTTCGTGCTATGGAGTCGATGGGGGCGACCGTCTTGCACGCATACGGGCTCACTGAGACGTATGGTCCGCACACCATGTGTGAGCCTCAATTGGAGTGGGATTCCTACAGCCCTACCGAGATGGCTCTGGCAAAATCACGCCAGGGAGTGCCATACATCCAGGCTCACACCGGTATGCGAGTGGTGGATGAGAGGATGCAGGACGTTCCTCTTGATGGCCAAACCCTTGGTGAAGTTGCAATGCGCGGGAACAATGTCATGTCCGGCTACTACAACGACATTGAGAACACTAACAAGTCTTTCGCGGGCGGTTGGTTTCATTCGGGCGATCTCGCAGTGTGGCATTCGAACGGCTACATTGAACTCAAAGATCGCGCCAAGGACATCATTATCTCTGGTGGTGAGAACATTTCCAGCCAAGAGGTTGAGAAGACCATTATGGAGCACCCCGGTGTGCTCGAAGTTTCCGTCATTGGGGTCCCGGACGACAAGTGGGGTGAGGTTCCAAAGGCATTCGTCGTTAGCCGTGATGGTGCCAGCATTACAGCTGATGAAATCATATCTTTCTGCCAAGATCGAATCGCTCGGTTCAAAGCTCCCAAACATGTCACATTTGGCAATCTGCCGAAAACGGCTACTGGGAAGGTCCAAAAGTACATTCTCCGCAACCAAGAATGGGGCAACCAGCAAACGCGCATTCAAGGCCCTGGAGCAAAATAACTTCACGCCTAGCACCGAAAGGCATCAATCGTGAGGATTATTCGAACAGCCCGTAGGGGATTTGGCTAACGAGTGTCCACGCAGGCTGCTTTCACTTTTGCCAACTCCTTCGCATGAAAAGCAACTCATCGCTAGTGTCAACCATGCCGGTCAATTCTTTCCATTGACCGGTATGGAAACAACCGATAGGCCTCTACATAAAGTAGTTTGCATATGAACGATCCGCGTTGAGATACAGGGGAGCATGGAAGGCCTATTTGAGTAGGGCTCCACGGACCCGTAGCGCAGGCAGGATTTCCTGCGCTACTCGCTCTAGCTGCGCTCGATCGGGCGTGACCGTAGCGAAGATGAGCGTGCGAACTCCGGCATCGAGAAATCTTGCCGCCTGTTCGATGCAACGCTCGGGTGGCCCGTATATCGCGAGGTTCGCTGCGTCGTATGGCGCGCTGTAGTACTTCGGCAGGGTTGTTTCGAGCCGCGATAATGCTCGCTCGGTAGAGTCGTCGACATGGATATAGCAAAACTTCGCTGGCATCAGCTGTGAAGGGTCGCGTCCGGCAGCCGCAGCGTGCGCTGAGACTGTCTCCCAGCCTTTTCGAAAGGCTTCCGGGGTCGTCGTGCTCGACGCCAACCAGCCGTCGCCGATGATTCCAGCACGACCTAGCGCGGCTTCGACGCGGCCGCCGAGCCACATGGGGATATGGCTTTGGACAGGTCTAGGCAGCATGGGGACGGTCAGCAGATCTGGTCGTGATGGTTGCTCTTCTCCCCAAGCGGTGCGCAAGAATTGGATGGCATTATTAAATCGCGTAACGCGAGTTCGCATGGATACGCCCGCTGCGGCATATTCGAACAACCTGCCACCTAGTGAAGCACCGATAATCAGCCGTCCGTTCGACAGGTAGTCCAGGGTCGAAAGCGATTTAGCAAGGGAGAGGGGGTTGCGGAGATTCAGTAGGAGAACGCTAGTCCCCAGGCTAATTTTCGAGGTGCGTGCGGCAACAAATGTCAGAGTGGTGATAGCTTCCAGCATTTCGATTTCGCCGTGTAGGAGGCGATCTTCAACCCAGACGGAATCGAATCCACCTTGCTCTGCTTCGATGGCGTAGGTAGCGAGCTCTTCTGGGGTGGGGGGAGTGACCCAGGCAACGTTCGGGAGGTAGACCCCGAACTGCAACGCACTATCCCTAGTGGTTGTCATGGGTTGCTCTCTTGCAAAAGCAATCTAAAAAGAACTTCGTGAATGAGGTCTTCTATTGTCGCTGAGCTATATTGCAGAAGAGAAATTCCGTGCCTCCCCATAACGTTCATGGACAGGAACCTGGTGCTGCATTTCAATTTCGCGGTGTTCACTCCCGGACTGGATGATTCCCAGTACTACCTCAAGGGTCGCAACTCCCCATGCTCCGGTATGAAATATGGGCTTGTCATCAACAACCGCGTCGTAGAGCTCCTCCAGCTCAGCGCGCCGGAAACCAGGCCCCATGGCGCGATCGATACCGAGGTCAATGTTGTGGGTGCCTTCATTGTCATACAAGATAAGTCCATTTGGTCCGTGCCGGATGTCGCCTCGTTCGCACGTCACTACGAGTAAGCCAAGGTCCTCGGGCACCCAGACATCGTCATTTTCAGCTTTGAATATCTCATGCTCCTGAAGCCCGCCGATTCGAAGTGCTTGTTTGTCCGAAGCTTCGTCTCGATTTCCGTCAATCATCTGCTGTCGTACCGCAACACGCTCTTCGGCAGTGTAGCGCTGGCGATCGTGACCCCACGTGACAAACTCAGCCGCCATGGCGTAGCCATAGCCGTTGTGGCAAACAAGCGAAGTTGTACCGTCTTCAAATTCTAGAAAAGCAGTGTAATAACCCGCAATCGGCCGTTCTGGCATCCACTCGCCCGTTGCCCCTCGAACGCTCTTGACCATCCCTCCACCAAGCAAACGGACGCTGTCGATCTGGTGTGGGAGTTGACGCATGGGGAGGCCACCGCCCTGCCTGGGATCGAGCTCTTCTGCAGTCCGAGGGCGAAGCATCCAGTCGGTGTATGCAAAAGTGTTAATAGCCCTGACACGACCGATTCTCCCCGATTGGATAATTTTCCACATTGACCTGACTGGCGGAGTGAAGGATCGAGTGTGTCCTGCAAGAAATTTGACGCCCATCTTCTCGGCCGTCTCAACCATCTTTTTCGCATCGTCGAGATTGAGCGCCATCGGCTTTTCGACGACAACATGCTTGCCGGCTTCCATCGCCTTGATCGAGTGTTCGGCATGAAATCGATTGGGCGTTGAGACCCACACTGCTTCGACTTCAGGGTCAGCTAGCATCTGATCATAGTCGCCGTACCCTTTGGCCCCGTAGCGCGTGCTGAACTGGTTCAGTGTGTCCTCGTTGGTGTCACACCCTGCGACCAATTTCAACTCTGACATGGCTTCCATCGCGGGCAGCATCTCCGTGCCGCCCACTCCTACTCCCACCATTGCCAACCCCAATTGTCGCTTTGCTGTCATACGAACCGTCCTCTTCTCGCTAGCGTTGTCGTTATTCTTCGGCCATGATTCTGGAATTCTACCTCAACATATCGCAATCTTTGACTTCGGTATGGTGCAGCAAGTATCTAAACGAAAACGCTAACCACATCACCTATTCCTATAGACGGATTATGAGGCATAGGATTTGAGTGCTATTTTCAGGTCCGTGCTGGGAATTCGATCCCCTAGTCGAGTTGCTGGTAGCATTCTGCTGATTAGAACCATGCACTATCGGTTTAAGCATGAGGAGAGGACTTATGGTTTTCAAAATCCAACCACACACTAGGATTCAGGAGTGGGTAGCCTTAGAGAAGGGCTATTTCAGCGACGAAGGACTTGAATACGAGCTCGAGAAGTCTTTTGTCGGAGCGTTTAGGAGCCCTGATCTAGAGGGTCGAAATATGCCAGTTGCGGAAATGCTCAAAGGTGCCTTTGAGGATATGGAATATGGGCGCGAGTGCGATATCAGTTCCGCTTGCCACTGGGCTGTTAATATGGCATCCAGCGCACAACATGGTCGTATGTGGGGCCACGCATATGCGGTCACTCCTTCTGGGATTTGGGTTCCTTCAGAATCGGATATCACGACTCCTGAGCAACTCGCAGGGGTAGAGATAGCGGTCGGGTTTCATTCAGGTAGCCATTTCTCGGCTGTGCAGTCACTTGAGTCTTACTTCTCCCATGACCAGATCAACCTGAAGTTCGTCGGAGGGGCAATGGATCGTATGCGGCTGCTGCTTGAACGGAGAGTGCCGGCCGGCAATGTCTTCGGCACAGCATCTTACGTTCTTGAACAGCAAGGATTCCGGAAGATTATCGACACTTCATTCATCGTTGGGTTTTTAGTTCAGAATGACGCTACGGACGCCGATGCGTGGAAGTACTTCAAAGCCCTCCAAAAGGCTCAGCGTGATATCGACATTGCTCCTGAACGCTATAAGCATTACTTAGTCGATGAGCTTCCCGAGGAGTACAAAGGGATGATTGACACAAGGCGCTGTGGGATTGGTGAGCGACTTGTCTTTGAACCCTATACGAAGGAAATGTATGAAGAAACCCATCGGTGGATGGTACTCCACGAGATTTTCCCCTCGGGCCAGCAGGGAAAGATGCAGTATGAGGTTGCTGTCACTGGCTAGTCAGGCGTCTGTTATTTGAGGACATTCATGTGTTGTCACGTATGAACGTTGGGGAGATTAAACGCAATGGCGCGAGTCGATAACAACGGGGTCCAAATTCACTACGAGATAGAAGGCTCGGGCCCTCCAGTGCTGCTAATGCACGGGATGGGCGGCAGTCTCCATAATTGGATTGACGCCGGATATGTGGAAGCCCTGAAAGGGGAATTCCAGCTGATCCTCGTAGACTCCCGTGGGTTTGGCGAGAGCAGTAAACCTCAGAACCCAGCAGATTACACCCGCGAAGCGAAGGTGGCGGATGTGGTGGCAGTGCTAGACGATTTGGGGATCAAGCAGGCGCACTACTGGGGTTATTCAATGGGGGCGAGCAATGGATGGGCAGTCGGAATGTTACGCCCAGACCGCCTGCTATCACTGGTTCTAGGTGCATATCCTGCCTTGCCCGTTCCAGTATCTGAGCGAAATCGGGTCAAATGGGAAAGCCGGGCCAAATTAATGACATTGGGCATGGACGTATACATAACGGCGATAGAGATGACCCAGGGCAAGATGCCCGAAGTGGCTAGGCAGCGATTGCTAAATAACGATGCAGGGGCGTACGCCGCCCAGCAAATCGCGAACATAAACTGGGGCACACCGGAGTCAGCAGTGCGCCAGATGACGGTTCGTACGTTGATTTACTCAGGCACAGAGGATGAGTACCCTTTACCTAACAATCATTTGATGAGCAAGTACTCTGCTTCGCTTGCGCCGAATGCGACCTTCGTTGCGCTTGATGGGCACGACCACACAACAGCATTCCAGCAGAGTGCGGTAGTGATTCCCCACGTACAGAAGTTCCTCAGGGCTATTTCTAAGTAGGCCCTCCCTTCTGTCAGGGAATCACGGACTGTAGCCTAGGTCTCTCACTCTTCCAGCGTTACTAGGGAGTTACTCGTTGTTCACGCGCACTCTTCCAGGGCTCCCCAGGGCGACCCCGTGCTTCATCTTCCGGCTTGCATACTTTGCATGCCCGGTACCCAGCCGCTGTTGCAGTGTGAGTAGAGGTAAATTCGACTCGATTCTCAGCCTTTGTACGTCTTCCTGGAGGGCAGTTAGGTCTACAGAAAATACGAGTGGTAGTACAGGCATTAACGCCTAACATAGGGTTCATGAGAGGTGAGCCTGGTTGTGGATATTTATTCGTTCTTCCATTGCTACTCCTATGACTACTTGGGGTTTTAAGTAAGTCCTTGAGGCGGTTACGTCGAAACAATTACGGCGCATAAATCTCGACACCAAAAGGGCGTGATCCTGGACCAGACGAAAGCCCTGGGCATGCTGAGCCTGCCGCGATGATGTCGAACTCGGCGCGCAGGTCAATGTAGTCTCCGGGCTTCACGTCGAACGGGTCCTCCCAAAAGTTTTTACCCTGAGCGTTTATACCTGTGCGCATGAATATATTGAACGGGTCATGCACGTACTCTAGACCCAAACCAAACTCCGCGATCGCCTCTGCCAGTATCTCCTGGCAACCTGGAGTGTCTGTGGCATAACGCAGGTTTCGCGATGATTGTGAGCAGCGGCCCGACACAACATCATGGGTAATTGCGCCACTATCTGAAGATTGGTGTTTGACTGAATCCGCAATGATCGTGAACATAGGGCGCTCACGCAGACCACCGCTCCACAGCAGGTCACCCACCGTGACATGTGAAGGTCCATACCGGCGCGTGGCGGATGTCAGCAGGTATTCACGTGGATCTCCGAGGCTGAATGCATCAAAGTCTATGACCTGCGGGCCATCAGGTTGTGTGATACGCAGTATCTGCCCTGCTTTCACCACGAACGCCTTCCCTGTCGCCTTGGGCACTAAGAAGCTTTCCAAAAGTTCCATGCTAAATGCTCCCATGAGTATTGAAGAAATACATTCGTGTGGTTGCTATTGCTAACTCCATTCAGAGAGCTTAGCGCCTTCACCCGAGAGCAAGACTTCAACGTCATTATGTACGATGATGTTTGCGAATGGTCCTCCCCTAATTCCGTCGTACCCGGCGTAATCGAAGCGTTCACAAGGCGCCTGGATCATGATATTGGTCTCTGGGTCGCGGTAGCTATTCATGGGGTCACTGTCCCCTGACTCCACCAATTGCATTTGCTCTTCTAATAACCTGCGAAACATGATGATTCCAACGTCGGATACGCCAAGCCGCTCAGTCGTGCGGTCCATAATCGGCCCCTCGATTACCCACGCTGCTTGGTCTTGCGCGATTGCTGCAGCGATGAACGCATTCGGGCCATCAAAGTCATAGACGAGCTCAATCTCACCATTTGGGTTGCGGAAAGGGATTTCTCTGAAGGGTACTGGGTCGTTGGTAGACTCCTCCGATTCCAGTGCGCGCCAATCCAGCATCATGTGGAGAGTGTTGTAATCATCCACAGGCACTCTGAATTGCAGGCTAGTTCCGACCCAAAGAATGTTGGGGAAAAAAATAGGATGACCGAGGCGCCAATGGGGATCAAGCTCCGTTTCATCGCCAATCAACCGTCGCTTGATGACGCCGTAGTTGGTGATCTCAAATCCAATCTTGTGATGGTCTGCTCCACGGATTTGAGAATTGGCGTTAAATGCATCACGCTTTTCTGGGGGCAGGCGCCTGTTCATTTGCCAACCACCCCAGTAGCGATGCAGCCATTGGAAGTGGAGCGGGTCCAATGAATTCTCGTGGCACTGAAGCCAATTGCAAGGAAGACCCACAGACCAAGCGCCACGGACTCCGGGACGAACCAATATCTCATACCTGGGTAGTAATGGGGCCGGCTCCGGGCCCATGTAAGCAAATATCAACCCGCCAAGCTCTTCTGCCTTATAGGCTTTGATCTTGACCTTGTCTTTGAATCGACTGCCTGCTGGCTCAGAGGGCTGATCAACGCAATTACCACGTGCATCAAATACCCACCCGTGGTAGGCGCATCTAATTCCTTCTGGCTCAGGTACTCCGTACGACAGATTCGCCTTACGGTGAGGGCATGAGGGTTCAATTAAACCCACTTCACCAGAAGTGCTGCGGAACAACACAAGGTCTTCCCCAAGGAGCCGAACTTCTTTGGTTGGGCTGATTTCAGTCAGTTCAGAGCTACCCGCTATTGGGTGCCAATATCGGCGCATTAATGCCCCCATAGGCGTGCCTGGACCAACCCTAGTCAATCGATCATTCTGCGCTTGTGTCAGCATCAGTTTCCCTTGCTATAGTGCTTGGTACGGTACTCTCCCGATGTAAACTTCGACATAGCGGCAAGTTTGGCATCCGCGTCTGCTCTGCTTATCTTTCCGGCGGTAACCATCGCATCAAGCTTTGCTTTTAAGCCAATCGGAAAGGGCTTG
>CALGTL010000195.1 GCA_937901475.1 uncultured Dehalococcoidia bacterium | reverse complement strand
GTAGTTTACTGAACAGCTTGTCGAAGGCAGGGGTAGTCGCGAGGGACCAGCTATTCTCAACGCTTGATCCGGTTACGCGCAGAGTTACATTAAATGATGGAACACCTGTTCTGATAACGGATACGGTAGGGTTCATCCAAAAGCTACCCACTGGGCTGGTGGCAGCATTTCGTGCAACTCTCGAGGAATTGGAGGAAGCCACGGTCTTGCTGCATGTGGTCGATATCTCTCACCCCAACGCTCCTGAGCACGTTGATGTGGTGGAGAATATTCTTAGCGACCTTCACCTTACGGATAAGCATCGCGTATTAGCACTGAACAAGGCAGACCTGCTTGACCCGGGAGCTGACAGAGGCATGATGGCGGGAATCGGCGAGACAAAGGCTGTGGTGACATCGGCGGTCAGTGGCTTGGGATTAGGCGAACTCCTCGACACGCTCCAGGCGGTGGCGCATGAGGCAATGGCTGCGTCCGGCGCGGTTTAGGACTTTCATGCTGCAAGACCAAATTGAATTGAATCGCAATTTTACGATCAGTTTCATCATTAGCGTAGTGTTCACGTTAGCGCTGTTGATTTACGCTGGCGCAATGGCAACGTTCGACCGGATGGGTATGGAACCGGAACTAGGAAAGTCGCAGCATTTCCCGGCTGTGGCTGGCTTAGCCTTAACCTCGCTGGCTTTACTAGCTGTGCGCGAAAGGTTGTCCATCATGGGCGCGCGAGCAATGATGACCAAGGATCGAGGACTAGCTCGAGCTTTGGCGGCAAGGCATGTTATTCGAGCATCTGTGAATGAGGCTGTTGGAGTGCTCGGCGTAGGTAATTTTTTATTGACTGGCAACCTCGGTGTATCGCTCGCCTTCTTGGGAGTCGGATTATTTGCGCTTATCCGCGCGCGGCCTAGCAAAGAGGAATGGCGCGCTGTTGTAACGCAAAGGCAAGGTTAGAGATGAGTAATAGTGAGTTTGTGATGCCGGCGAGGCCTTTTTTTACCTGCGAAGAGGATGGGTTCTCTATTGTGGATGGAGCGCTGATGCGTAACACGCTGGCGTTGACGTCCATCGAGCCCGTGCTCAAGTTGCATGTGGGGCCCGGGAATGTATTCGAACAGCGTCCACTGAAACTTGTTGGCCGCGAAGGCGACGTTGTCAAAGTTGAGTGCGAAGGCGGCATTGTTGTGCATCTTGATTTCTCTGAGATGCTGGCGCGCATACAAGGGCCGACCGGCGACTTCCTGTATATGGGCGGGCTTGAGGATGGCAACGAGGGTATGGGGTTCATGGCAGCGCGCTAGCGTGGCTTGTTCGGGAACTAGCTACGGTACCTCCGTCATCCAGTGCATCAAGGGTCACGGCAGTCGGGTAGCAGAATGCTCGGGGTAAATAATTGTTACGCCCTATTATTGTTATGTAAAGTGCGAAGGCTAAAACCCAATTCTGCAAATTGATGTCCCCGTTTCGCCGATACCTCTTCAGCACCTTATTTAAAAACAAGGCTGTTTGATGGTTAGCCATATCTGGGGTTTAGATTCAGGTATTTACTAGCGTTTTCGAGGCCCAGGTGTAATCGCGACTACCAATGAGGATGGTACAGCCAGGTATCACGCCTGGGCACGTGCTAAAATCGCCTTAGTGTAGTCGCGAGGCCTCCTCTCTTGCCTGCGCGTGTGAGGAGCCTCTGAGTTGCGCACTTTCCCTGTTATTGTTCTTGCCATTACTGCTTTGGTTTCGCTATCTGCATGCGGCGGCGAAGAGCCAGCGCTGCTCGCTGAAACTGAAGAAGTCGTAGAGCAGCTTCGAAATTTCTATATCGATGGAATTTCGCTATCAGATGGTGAATTGAACACGGCTGCGATTCAGGGAATTTTAGATTATATCGATGATCCATACACTTCCTACCTAGAAAGCCAGCGCTACGCCGAATTCACTGAATCTTTGAATGGTGAATCAGGACAGACGTTTGAAGGAATCGGCGCTGAGGTTTCAGTTCGAAACGGTCAGCTGATGATTGTGGGCCCGCTACCAGGGTCGCCTGCGATAAAAGCAGGCATTGTTCCGGGTGACCTCGTGCTCAAGGTTGATGGGCAACCCACAGAGGGACTCGATCTTTTGCAGGCAGTGACTCTGATTAGGGGCCCGAAAAACTCAAAAGTGGTGCTTACGATACTACGCGCAGGGTCGTTGCGCCCGCTAGATATTGCCGTGGTACGCGACACAATCGAACTGACGAGTGTTCTCGCGCGGATGCAACAGGATGGCATTGGGTATATCAGGCTGAGCGCCTTTGATGTGTTGACCGTGCCAGGTATGATTCAGGCAATTGCTGACTTGCGTGAGAGCGGAGCGAAGGGTTTAATCCTAGATCTTCGTAATAATACCGGCGGACTCCTCAATGCCGCGGTCGGAGTGGTGAGTGAATTCGTTTCTGAGGGATTAGTCTGCACAGGCTGCAACCCTGGATCAACTGATGATTTTCAACTGGTTTCAGGAGAAGGCTCTGCGTTCGAGCTGCCTTTAGTAGTTCTCGTGAACGGTTTTTCAGCGAGCGCTTCGGAAATTGTTGCGGGCGCACTGCAGGACCATAATCGTGCAACCATAATCGGCACAACGACGTTCGGTAAGGGTAGCGTGAACCTGCTATTGCCTCTGAAAACGGGCTCAGGGCTGTATGTGACGGTAGCTCGGTGGTTCACACCAGCTGGTCAAGTGATCGAAGGCAATGGAATAACTCCGGACATTGTGACAGGCTCCAACGTCCACGTTCAATCGGCTCAGCGTCTAGGTGGATTGACGCAATCGTTGTGTGCTGCGTTCGAAGAAGAAAGTAACAAACTCGCAGGGCAAGAAATGTTCGCTGATAAGCTGACAGTGCTCTGCACTCTGGAAGCGACTACCATTGATGAACCATTGATAGATGAGCAATTGGAAAAAGCTGTCAGTGAGTTAAGTCAGATTTTAGACTGGTAAACGCATGCCGACAAAACGCAAAAATAAACCTGCAGAGAAGGCAAAACAAGAACAACCTGCGTACTTCAGAACGGTAGCAGATAATCGTCGCGCCAGATTCAATTTCGAGATTTTGGAGCAATTCGAAACAGGAATTGTTCTAAGCGGAACCGAAATAAAATCAGTTCGTGCAGGTAAGGCAATGATCCGCGATGCCTATGCACAGATCCGCAATAGCCAAATCTGGCTGCAGAATCTACACATTGCCCCATGGGACGGCGGTGGCGTGTGGAATCATGAAGCAGTGCACCCTCGTCGCCTGCTGATGCATCGTAAGGAAATTGACCGATTGGCTCGAGTTGCGGGCCAACAAGGACTAACGCTAGTTCCGTTGCGACTGTACATCAAAGGTCATTACGCGAAGGTTGAGTTGGCACTAGCGAAGGGACGCCGGCGTTACGATAAGCGAAAGGTGATTCAACAGCGCGAAACGGATCGAGAGATCAGCCGAGCGATGCGCCAGAGGATATAAACACCTATTTCTAGAGTGATATAGAAGCCGTATGCTATGATATTTGTACCTTGGGGATGCGTGGTTTCGACAGGGGATTAGTTGGACAGGATTGCAGGCCGAGTTTGTCACCTACTCGTTAATAAGATGGCAAAAAAAGTAACTGGCGAGAAACAACTCGCAATGGCCGCGTAACTCACGTGACCACGCTCTCAGTAGCCCGCCCCGACGGCATCTGAGGGTGATATATTGCCGGGGTGCTGTGTCCCAGACGCCACTAAGGGGCACCTAAGATTAGAGGCAAGCGTTTGGGGGGGCTGCCGATGGACGCCTCAATGCGCTTAATAATCATCGGATAAGCCTGTAGTACATCCCAGCCTGGCGTCTCTTGGACGGGGAGTTCGACCCTCCCCCATCTCCACCAAGAACATGAATGAGAGGCCTTGGCGCTAAGCGAGGCCTCTCGCTTTTGAAAAGGACATCGACGGGAAGCGTATCGTTCGATGATTACTTTCTATATCAAAGCCTGCTGCTTTCGAGATCTAGGCGAAGCTGCTCCAGTTCTTCCCAGCGTGCATAGGTCGCGGTCAAAAGTTTTTGCAGCTCTTCTAATTTATGGTTTGTAGCCATAATGTCAGCTCTGCCTCTTTTGTAGAGCCCCGGGTCCGCTGCGGCCTCGAATAACTCCAACTGCTCCCTTTCAAGGCGCTCAATAGTATGAGGCAAAACCTCGAGTTCTTTTTGTTCGCTGAATTTCAATTTCAACTTTGGCCTGGGCATTCGAGGAGATGAGGCGCTTTGCGCTATAACTAAATCCCTAGTTGATTTTGTTTCAACTGGATGATGACGCAACCAATCATCATAGCCACCTACGTACTCTTTCACGACGGACTTGCCTTCAAACACGATCGTACTGGTCACTATGTTATTGATGAACTCTCTATCATGGCTGACGAGCAGAATCGTTCCGGTGTAACTCATCAAGAGGCTTTCGAGGATCTCGATGGTTCCGATATCTAAGTCATTGGTGGGTTCATCCAGCACAAGGAGATTTGAAGGTTGTGTGAAGAGGCGGGCGAGCATAAGGCGCTTGCGCTCTCCGCCCGAAAGAACAGAAACAAGGGATCGAGCTTGATCGGGAGAGAATAAAAAATCTTGCAAATAGCCCAAGATGTGGCGATTTTTCCCGTTCACGATAACTGTGTCATTACCGTTGCTAATGTTCTCGATAGCGGTCTTATTTTCGTCTAATAGCTCAAGAAGTTGGTCGGAGTAGCTGATTTGCAAATTAGTTCCGAGGCGAATAACTCCCGTGACTGGGTTGAGCATACCCAGAAGAAGACGCAGTATCGTCGTCTTCCCGCTGCCGTTTGGACCGAGAACTCCAACCCTGTCGCCCTTCAGAATCGTGGTGGAGAAGTTTGAAATTACTTGAAAATCACCATAGTTAAAACCAATGCTATCGGCTTTCGCCACCAATGTTCCGGAACGCGCTGCCTCTTGGGCTTCCATTTTTACCTGCCCGGGTTGGTCCCGCCTGGACCTGCGAACCTCGCGCATTTTTTGCAACTCCCTAACCCTGCCCTCGTTGCGCGTTCGCCTCGCCTCGACACCTGCCCTTACCCAATGCTCTTCCTGTTGCAATTTCTTATCGAATAGAGCATTTTGGGCCTCCTCTGCCTCGCGGTCGGCGCTTCGCCTCGCCAAGAATGTTCCATAGTCGCAAGTTTGATCAAACAATTTGCCACGATCAATTTCGACGACCCTGGTAGCGATTCTCTGCAAGAACATACGGTCATGGGTAACGAAAATTAATGCACCTGCGAAACGAGCAATTACTTGTTCTAGAGCCTTGATTGAATCAATATCCATATGGTTAGTGGGCTCATCAAGTAGGAGAATATCGGGCTCACTGACAAGAGCCTTTTTTAAGAGCACTTGTCGCTTTAGACCTGCTGAAAGCGAACTGAAAGCGCTGTCGCCATCCAGCCCCAGTTGCGAGATGCTTTTGTTGACCTGTTCCGCCTTATACCACGCTCCTTCCATATCCAGGTTGTGGTGAATACGGTCTAATTCCTTGCGTGGCGATGGCCTAGTTTCCTGCCGAAACTGAGCACCTGGAGAGGGATTCTGAGAAATAAGGTCAACGTATTCCCTGGTCCCGCTGGCGACTACATCAAACACTGTCCCAGGTAATTCCTGGGGCACTTCTTGCGGAAGGTAGGCAGTAATGCTGCCTTTTTGGAGTGAGACTTTTCCAGAGTCAGGTGTGACTCTGCCTTCTATCAGCTGCAGCAGCGTTGATTTCCCCGCTCCATTCCTGCCTACCAGGCCAACTTTTTCCCCTCGCTCAAAGGTGATGTTGATTCCGTCAAAAAGATGGTAACCAATGAATGAAAGAGATATTCCTTGCATACTTATCAAGGCCATAAAATGAAGGTACCTAACGATTGTAATTTTCTTACAGGGACCTGCTCAACCAAACCCCAATCTGACAGGGCTATTCTGTTTTGAAGAGACTCCACGGAAACGAGGAAGCTTTGATTTGTCATAAAAAACAACAATGCCTAAGTAGTTTAGCGATTACATTCTCTCGTGTTTAGTGAGTCTGGTGAGCCGATAGACGTCCTAGGCGTATCCGGTTAAATTGCACGGGCTCAATCGAACTCACGGTGCTTTGCTGCTAATGACAAGCACGTCATCGCGGTAAACGGGCCGTGCGCCATAAATGGGCACGGCGCTCACGGCGGAGGTGAACTCATTCTGGGCTCCACCAAGGACTAAAACCATAAACAGCGGTATCCGCCTGAGAAGATGCCTCGGCGATAACACTGCCCTTGGCAAGTCTATTTACAGCGCGGACGCAACTAGAGGGCGCAAAATGATTGTAACGCGATACGAATTTCGTAGCGCATTTTTCTGATTCATGATATCTTCAAGGACAAACACTCATTATACGAGCTCCGCTTTCAGTAGATGATGAGCGCTTGGCCTGAGGAGAAAAGTACCTCTTGTAAGTAACGGAGCTTTTGAGTGAGAGCTAATTACGGAGAATATGCCAAATGACGACGAAGGAACAGCAGCAATCTAAGTTGGAACGAGTCGAGCGAGCGAATTGTTCGGGCGATTCCCCAACAGGCGCACACCATTGGGTTCTCGGCTCACCAAGCGCGACGATGAAAGGCCAGTGCAAGTACTGCCAGGCCGAACGAGCCTTTACTCCGTTTGAAGACGAAGTGGGCTTCAATAACAGCCCCAAGAAAAAGCGCGCTGCTGCTGCTGCTAGCTCAGCTAGTGCGAAAAAACTACCCGACGATACACCATCCGAGTAAACACTTTTCTGGGAGAAAGCCCCTGGCATGTGCCAGGGGCTTTTTTTTATCGATTTTCACCCACGGTGCACAATAAACGCTAAATCACACGAGGCTCCATCTATGCAGCATAGAGATGCCCAATGCCCCAAAGACTAGCGCGGACGAGTATCCTCACGGAGGAAGCCGAAGTGCAATAACAGGAGAAAAGCGCCCTGTTTTCCACACCCCAGAATCTTTAGAACGTATCACACAGGGAGTTACCAGATGTCTGAACTTGATGGGAAAGTGGTTGCAATAACCGGAGCTGCTAGAGGTATGGGCCGGGCTCTCACTGAAGCGTACTTGGATTCGGGAGCCAAGGTTGTTGCAATGGATATGTCCTGGGAGCCCACCGGATTCTCAACCGATAAAGATGCGTCTTACCTCAAGTATTTGCAGAGCAGCGATAGTGTGATCGTGTGCGCGGCTGATGTTACGAACGATGAACAACTCGATACCGCATTTGATGTGATGATGGCGAAATGGGGAACCTGCGACGTGCTCATCAACAATGCGGCGATGCGATCTCGAATTTTGTTCCCGCCGACAGGCAGGCGCTTAATGCTGGACACCTCCGATGAGGACTGGATGAAAATGTTCGCAGTGAACGTCTTTGGTGCGTTGAAAGTGACGCGTCGGTTCGTCCGGCCAATGATTGCCCAGAAGCGCGGCAGCATCATTTCTGTAATTAGTAGCGGAGCACTGCACAGTTCTTTCGGTGGTGCTCAGATGGCACTCCGCCCTAACAGTATCGAAATGCCGTACCAATCCACGAAGGCCGCGCTGTTGACAATGATGTTCTACCTGGCGGATGAAATCAGAGGAGAGAACGTGGCTGTCAACCTCGTGGTCCCTGGCCACACACGAACGACTGGCTTTGATGAGCAAAACGCAGCTCGCCGAAAAATGGGGATCGGCTCTAGTCAGGCGCCTGCGCCACTGACACCTCAGCATGTCGTTCCACTGGGGTTGTTCCTAGGTGGGCGTGACGCGGAGTCTGGAGTCACGGGGAGGTGCTTTGATGCGATTACATGGAATATTGAGCATGGTATCGGTACGCAGAAGCAGTTCGAGGATATTGCAGGTGCCGTTGCTTCGACGAATCGCTAATGCCGAGAGGTAAATATTAAGTTGTTAACTAATCTGCAATTGATTGCAGGAGGGACGCAATTGCGTGGTTAAAGATTGTAAAGCCGTACAGGGTTGTCATAGAGGATTCGCGCCTTGGATTCATCACTGATTCCTGGAAGCGCTTTGAATTTCTCAATGGCATCTAGCGCTGTGGAGAGATCTGCGTGGCCGTAGTCCGTGCCAATTAGTAGGTTTTCGTTTCCCCCATGCTTAATGACGAATTCAATGTCATCGCTGGTTTCGCAAGTAACATAAACTTTAAAATGCTTGAGAACATTTCGAGGCGCAGGCCCTCGACCACGTGCGAGGTAGCGTTCTTGCACTTCCCTCACAATCCATGGAACCCAGTTAGACGACGCTTCGGTGATTCCCCAACGCAGGCTTGGAAATTGCTCAGGAACTTCACTCATCATGAGTACCAGGCATTCCATGACCGTGGGGATGCGGAAAGCGGCAAATCCCCCTGCCCTATCGAATGGTGAATGCAGCACCTGTAATGCTGGCCTGCTACCGTTCGAGATATGGATGGCAATAGCGAGCCCGAGGCGCTCAGCTTCGGCGTAGATGGGATAGAAATGTGAGTCTGCAAGTGACAGCCCTGATTCTAGCGGGCGCATGGCAATCGCTACTGCGCCATGCTCTTTAGCGAAGCGCACCTGCTCCACTGACGCTTCCATGTCTAGTGTTGGCATGACCGCGCACCAGCGAAGCCTCCCTGCCGCCTGCTTCCAGACATCCGCCATCCAGCGGTTCCAACTTCCACAGAGAGCTACATCAATTTTGGGGGTTGTTGTTACGGGTTGTATCCACAGAGTGTTGTGGATTATTTGGGTGTCGATCCCTAACTCATCCATGTGATGGAGTCGCTCTTGGACATCCGACAACTCTCGAGAAGAGCGAGTAGAGACGAGATTTCGTCCGGTTTCGGCCGACTGGCGTATCAGATCCTCTTCCGATGCGGCGGGGTTGCGGTGACCGATGATATGCCCACCGAGTACCCAATAGGCATGATCAGGGTTTTCGGATGAAGCGAACAATTGTGGCCGGAACTTCTCTTCGTGAGGTAACAGGTAATCCCACGTGTGCTCCGACTCGATAACGTGAGCATCAGAGTCGATAACCCCCTGCTTTGCTCCAACCGTTGCCATATGGGCCTCCATGGTGCGCTCAAGACTTACGGGCATTCTAAACAGCATTGCTTTCTCTGCAAGTAGCAGTAGCGCATGTGCGTATGGATTAGAACAAGATGTCCTAGTAGACGAAGTATTGGAGATTCGATCGACGGGGACGGGGTATCTCGAAAATCATACCGGAGATTGGTAAGCGAGCAGTGCAGGATTCGAGGAGCGGCGTTACGGGCATTCCTGAAAGCAGTGAGTTCCCAGACGTCCCTACCCCAAGGCATATCCCAAGAAATTCAACCATCCCTCGCTTAGACCGTGAACCCGTAAATCCCTGCGACATTGTCGTGAACAATCTTTCGCATGTCTGCTTCAGCACCCTCGAAGTCCCGATCTATGAACTTGGCAGAGTTCGGCCAGGTGGAGGCAGAATGAGGGTAATCAGACGACCATAGAACCTTATCCACGCCGATATCATCACGGTATTTCACGCCGAGGGCTTCCTCAATATAAGCAACCCACACTTGGCGATTGTAGTAATCACGCGGCGTCATGGATAGCGGCGTGGCGTACCCACCGCGACGGCTAGAGCCAGATCCTTGCATGGAGTCGAGTTTGCTTAACCAAAAAGGGACCCATCCTATACCGTATTCCGCGCAGATCAACTTCATTTTGGGGAAACGTTCGAGGACACCGGATGCAATCAGGATTGCCATGGCGCGCTGAACTTCCTGTGCGCCAATGATAGGGCGTAGCATGCGGTTCTCACGCCCGAACTCGTATTTGGGACGCTCCATACCTGTGGGGGGATGGAGATTGACCGGCATGCCTAATTCCTGTGATTTCGCCCAGAATACGTCATACATATCCAGGTGATAGGGAACGCTTTCAGGGGGTGTGACCCAAATCATTGAGCCACTAAGTCCCATCTTTGCGCAGCGCTCCAGCTCTTGCGCGGCGAGCTTGGGATCGTAGAGTGATATGAGAGCAAGGCCTTTGAATCGCTCAGGGGCATATTTACAGAAATCGGCGAGCCAGTCGTTATATACACGGAAGCACTCACGCTGGAGCTCAGGGTCTTTAAGCCAGAAGAGCCGGAACCCAAGAGTGGTGAAGAGAACCTCCCCTGCAACTCCGTCTTGAGCATTGTCTATTAAGCGAGCCGCGGGGTCCCAGCCGCCAGGGCGAGCATCAGCGTAACCGCCACCAGCCTTGATGAAATTAATCTTTTCTTCTTCGCTTCGGCTCTTACCCCCGGCTATACCGACGGCTAAATCATGAGCGGGATACCCTTCGTAGACCCACCATGTACCTGGTACTCCTTCCCACTCGAATTCGACATGCGGGGCACGCGCTCGGAACTTTTTATCCATGCGCTCTGTCCAGAGATCAAGCGGCTCACTCATGTGTCCGTCGGCAGATATATACCAAGGTTCAGCCATTTCGAGCCTCCAAGGGTAGCGTGAGCGTAATGGTACCTCCCGGATGAGTGGCGTGCTAGGCAGGCTTTAGGACCAGCACCAGCCTTAGGCGCTCTTGTTTGCCGCCCTCGCAGTAATTTTCGGTACGGCTTTTCTTAGAGACACTCTGTCTACGCTTCGTCCCCAACGGAGCATCGCTGGGAGAGGGCCTCGATCACCATGGCGTATACCGAGCACGTTCAAACTCCCCAACTGGGAGTTGGCGCACTTGGGGGAAGCTCCAGCTAGAAGCGAGTATTCACCTGTTTAGTAGAGAAGGAAATCTGCGAGTTTTTCGTGTCATAAAATTTTCGCATATGGATTAGCAAACCACGACGTGCTCTAGCAGAAGTAATTGGATGCAGGGCTCAGAGTCTTTACAGTCGTAACAAGAGCGAGCACGATTACAGCCTAAGTAGAGTGACCCTAGGAGAATTGGCTATGGCAATCGAAAGCAAAACGGGGGCGCAAGTATTTACCTTCCTTGATGACCAAATCCGTGCAGGCTCGGGGGATGTCATCCTTCCGGGGTCAAAAGAACTCTCTGGTGTGGTGAAGCGGTATGAGACTGGTGGAGAGAACCGGATGCATACGCATCCTACAGAGGACCACACATTTTATGTTTTACAAGGCGAAGGAACTTTCCGATTCGAGAAGAATGAGAATACGGTGATCGCTAAACAGTACGACGCAGTATTCTTACCGAAGGGCACTCAATACTGGTTTGAGAGTTCAGGGAATGAGAAGCTGATTATCCTTAGAACCGGTACTCAAACTGGGTCAGATCGGATCATCGAAGGGCGTCTGATCAAGAGCAATCGCACGCCCGAGTCCGGCGTGTACATTCAGCCCCGCGAATTGCCTTTCTAGGCAAACTCTTATCGCTTTCGCGAAATTTCTTCTCCGGCTGACACCAATGTGGTGTTGCCGAAGCCCGAAGCACGCACGAGATAGCGCTTACGATAGCGCTGAGCCTCAGTCGTGGCTTGAGCATATCTATGGACAACCAGAAGCTGATGAACCCTATAAAACCAGAGAGATTTCAGCCTCTAATCAGACGGCCAAACCCCACTTCGCCCTCCATGAAAACGGACTGTTACCCTACCCAGGGCCTGGATAATCTCAATGACTGAAGGACTATGCGATGTCCAATGTAATGGAAACGGTACTACCTCTCGAGCGCTTAGGTCGGTGCGCGCTGCTAGCGTGGGAACACGCAGTAGCGGCCAGGAACGAAGCCCCCGATGATCGTAAACGCCCTGCGATTATGACTGGGCACATTCTGCTCGGCGTCTTACAGGAGCCGAAATGCGCAGGGGGATTGATTCTCCGAAAGATGGGCCTTGATCTTGAGCTGGCCACCGATACGACACGATTCACTCTTTTCTACGGGCGTCACCCGGATGGAATCCTGGGAGAAATAATGGACTGGCAGGGTGAACCACACACTCCTGCGGGGTTAATCTCGATAGAGTACGCGTTAGAGGAGGCTAATCTATTCCACCCTTCCTATCCGATCGGTACGGAGCACTTGTTATTAGGGCTCCTTCGCGCCAACCAAAGCATGGCGAGTAGCCTCCTAGAGTATTTCGGAGTGACGCACCAAGCAGCGAGGGCGGCCCGCGATATGCTTTGGGAACGCCTCAAAGTCGCCGAAAGTTAGACCTCGCTCAGCAATTGCTATATGGCTGAAGAGATCTCATTCATGAACCGTTCCGCGATCTCTAGGTGTTGGCCCACTTCGGTGAGACCTCCCCTACCCGTGTTCACGATGAGGTGTTCAGCGCCGAGATCCTCCCACCCCTGCGCACGATGGATCCACTCATCGGGGCTGCCGTTCGTCAGAGACATGCGCCCTTGAACTGCAACAGAGTTTTCTTTACGGCCAGCTGCCAAAGATGACTCGCGGATAGCAGCGATTTGACTGCTTACGTCAGGGCCTGCACTACCTAGAGCAATCCATCCGTCGGCGAGCCGACCAATGCGCTCTAGAGGCTTAGGGCCGTGGCCTCCTCCCATGAAAACAGGGATAGGTTGTTGAAGGGGTAAAATCATGAGCCCTCCATGCTCGATATCGTGCCACTTGCCATGGAACGATAGCTCCCTTTCAACCCAGAGCGCACGCATCAACTCAATTTGCTCCTCGACTCGTGCGCCGCGCGTGTGGAAGTCCGTGCCCATGCCCGCGGCTTCATCAGCGTTGCTTCCAATGCCGATGCCAAGAGTAATGCGACCTCCAGAGAGGACATCGATTTCAGCTGCTTGACGTGCCACCAGCACAGTTTGGCGCTGTGGAAGGATCAAAATTGAATTCGAGAATCGAATCGTCTTCGTGACGGCTGCTAGGAAGCCAAAGAGCACCATAGGCTCGTGAATCGATACGTCCGGGCTGTAGCTGGCACTGGAGCGTACCCCCAGAGTGTGTTCCAGTGCCGATAACTGCTTGTACCCCAGCGCTTCCGCTCCCTGAGCGAACTCCCGAATGGCCCCAGGGTCAGTTAAATCCATCGAGGGAAAGGCGATTCCGTATTCCATGGCGTACCTCTAGTTACCGGTGTAGTAAATTAATCATGAACCAGATATGCAAGCGACCGTGATTATATCTTGACCATTGATGGCAGCAGGTGATAGCAATGGCCATTCCTGGTACCCAGCGATGGCCAAGCGTGATCCCTGTGAAAACTAATGCCATTTACGCGAACGAGGATCTACGGCATTAACATCATGAATCTATTTGCGGGACGGAGCTCTTGGCTTGGTTGCGGGAGTTTAACTGCACGTTTACCCTGTGATGACAGGCCTTTTGGGGCTGGTTCTCTAATTTTCATAACCCAAGGTTGAATTAAAGATGGTGACTCTCAACGAAGCCGAATTCGATATTGAACAAAAATGCTCACTCTTCTCTCGCATGAGCGGGGATGACTCCATTGGCCAAGCCAGGTCGTACATGCATCAAATATTCCTCGAAGCACCTGCTCCTTGGGTGTTTAACTTCATGGAATCAACTACGGTTCCCGAAGGTGTGGCCGATTTAATGACAGAGGTTGCTGAGGCTAAAGTGGACGTCAATCTATTGGGGGCACTCCCTGACGAGGTGTACTCGCAAGATGGGATGCGTCATTTGTTCTACTTCAAGCGTCCCGAGGAAGGTTTGTTTTCCCGCAACGAAAAGAAGCATTACGTTTTGCCTGAGGCAGAGGTTGCTGGCGTGATTCGGGCGATACTTCTGGATCGTTCTAGGATGGATCTGTTTTCCAAGTACCTTCAGGATGACGAAGATACTCGCGAGATTTTCGTTTGTACTCATGGTGCACGAGATGCTTGCTGCGCGACCTTCGGCTACCCAGTATTCAAGAAAATCCGTGATGAGTATGCAGATAGACCTGAATTGAACATGCGTGTGTGGCGCACGAGCCACACCGGTGGTCACCGCTTCGCGCCAACCGTTCTCGACTACCCCGAAGGTCGCTACTGGGCGAGGCTGGACGAGGGATGGCTTGAGTCTGCGCTCTATCACAAGGGCCCGCTAGAGGCGATGCGCCCCCACATTCGTGGCTTATCAGGCCTAGGCCGCCTTGAGCAAATTGTTGACCGTGAGATCCTCTTACGCGATGGCTGGGATTGGCTGAATTACAGCAAGCGTGGCCAAACGACTATCGATGGAGTGACCACAACTGACCCTCTTTGGGTTATGGACGTCCAAGAAGGGGACGTTCGCATAGACTTCGAGTCCCCAGACGGTAATGACAAGGGCCACTACAACGCGCACCTGGTATTTGATGGCATGGCGCCTTTCGGCGGCTGCGGCAAGAAACTCGGCTTCGAGCAGCAGTACCGCGTGACGAGCATCGAGCGAATCAGGGACTAACAACGACCATTGAATTGGCCAAAAGACCGGCCTCGGGTTTCGTGGTCGTTCTTGCCTGTTCTGCACGGGCGAGAATCAAGTAGTATCCTCGCCTCGTACAGCAATGATTTAGGATTTCTCGCAATCAGAGGAGGATTCGATGACCGCATACGTGGGTCAGAGCAGTAAGACCATTCAACTCCAAGGGCACAACCGGGAGATGATTGACGCCTATGTAGCCACGCCAGATGGCGACGGGCCATTTCCTGGTGTTTTAGTTATCCACCACTTGCCAGGGTGGGACGAATGGAGCACAGAGATTGTGCGCCGGTTCGCGGCGCATGGCTATCAGGCGATTTGCCCTAACCTCCATCACCGGGCTGGGAAAGGGGCACTTGATGAGGTGGTCGCGAAAATCCGTGCAGGCGGGGGAAATCCCGATGCTCAGGCTATTGCCGATGTGCAAGCAGGGGTCGATTGGCTGAATGCTTCGACTGTGAGTACGGGCAAGGTAGGAATCATCGGTTTCTGCTCAGGCGGGCGTATCACGTACATGGGCGCAGCGCGTCTTGAAAACATTGATGCTGCAGTGAACTGCTGGGGCGGGAACGTGATTGTTCCTCCGGGAAACATATCTGACGGGCAACCTGTAGCGGTCTTTGACATGACTCCTGATATAAAAGTGCCGATGTTAGGCATCTTTGGTAACGACGACCAGAACCCATCCCCGGAACACGTCGACGTGATAGAAGCGGAGTTGCAGAAGCATGGCAAGGAGTACGAGTTTCATCGATACGACGGCGCTGGCCATGGTTTCTTTGGGTGGGAGCGTTCAGGGTACCGGTCTGAGCAGGCTGTAGATGCTTGGAAGAAGGTTTGGGCTTTCTACGAAAAATACATCGGGGCAGGGAACACTGCCGCAGCAGGTGTTCGTTAGGAATATTGGCTGAGAGGGCCGGCTGAAATACGGAGGCTTCCGCCGCCTAAGCCAAGCCTAGTTCTGTGGCTATGCCGTACCCTTTTGCCAGGTCGACGAGGAGATTCCAGGTGGATTCTTCAATATCAATGCCATTCACGAGATTGCGCTGAGTGGTGATATATTCGATTTCGCCCGGATAAAATATTTCGTCGAAACCTTCCGCCTTTGGAGTTGACTTTAGGTACTCGGCGAACTCTGTCACCTCTCGCTTGAACTGCTCGAGGTCTAGGAAAGCGTCGACCCTGAATGCGGCCATGAAAATGCCATCGTTATGACGCCCTGAGGGCTCATGGCCGAACCCGAGACCTGGAAGAATCCCAGAGAGGATTTCCACCATTACGGAGAGACCGTACCCCTTGTAGCCCTGGTCGCCGCCCAACGGCAACAATCCCCCACCCGCTCGTAAGGCTGCTGGGTCAGTCGTCGCATTACCATGCTTATCAATCAACCAGCCTTCAGGAATTGAAGTGTTCCGAGCAACGGCCACATTAATCTTGCCTGCAGCGACAGCGCTAGTGGCCATGTCGACGTAAAGAGGGCCATCCAGATTTGAGGGCATAGCGATGCATATAGGATTCGTTCCCAGGCGTGTTTCGCGCCCGCCAAAAGGAACCACTTGCTTAGCAGAGCGTCCGGAATCTGCGGTCATGATACCAATCATGCCTTCCCTAACTGCCATCAAAGGGTAGTCGGCTACCCGCCCCACATGGCTCTGGCGAAAGACGGTTGCTGCGCCAAGTCCGTGAGCCTTTGCTTTCTCAATCACGCGTTCCATCGTGTACTCGGAAACCACGTAACCAAACCCCCAGTGCCCGTCTACCGTAATCGTGGCGTCGGTTTCACGTGTGACCTCGTAGTTTGCTAGAGGCTCGATGTGATTCTTGTTAATGCGGTCAATATAGGTAGGGACCAGCATAATGCCATGAGAGTCGTGACCAGCAAGGTTTGCTCCCACGGTGTGCTGCGCAATGACTGCTGCGTGATCGGGCTTGGCACCGGCTGCTACCAAGAGGCGCGCGCCAATGATTCGGAGGCGGTCGGCTTGGATGTTAGGCATTACGTGCTCCTACTAATTCTTGTGTTGCTTCGGTTCGATATGCCGGTCGCTCACGGCGTTCACGAATACGGTCAAATACTCTACCTGCTCTATGCTCGCTTCTTGTCTTTGAATCGCTACTCACTGGTAGGTTGTTGGTGGTTGATGTCGAGGAATGCCAGCACGGCACGATTGAATTCTTCAGGGGCTTCGAGATTAGGCAGGTGGCCAACTCCAGGAATCACATGCCTGCGGGAATCAGGAATTGCCGCGCAAAACATATCAGCGGCCTTGTGGTAGTCAGGTAAATCGTCGTCGCCGACAATTACGAGAGTGGGGGCAAGTACTTGGCCTAGACGAGTGATGGCAAGAGGATCAACTTCTACCCGTGGGTCCTCGTTCTTGCGGTGCCATCGTGTGTAGTCGGCCACGATAGCTTTGAAATTAGCCGCGCGTTCGGGGCTGAGGTTGGAGAGCGTTTGCATGAACTGCTCTCGGCTAGGGCCACGGGGTGTACCAATGGGGCGATCAAACACGAACCCACTTGGCACGCCATCAGCGCTGACGACGACGCGTGTTCGCTCTGGGTAGGCAATGGCGAAATCCAATGCGACGCGCGCGCCCATAGAACTGCCAACAAGCGACACCTTTGCTACCTCGAAATGGTCTATGAGGCAGGCTACATCAGCATGGTGACGGTACGGGCCGTTTGGCATTGACGCGAGCCCGAAACCTCGAAGGTCGCAAGCAACCACGGTGTACCGCTCGGCAAAAGGTTCAAACTGGTCATACCAGGAGCGTCGATCGACGCCGAAGCCATGCAAGAGGAGAACGAATGGTCCCGCTCCAGATTTTTCGTAGTGGAGGTGACCACCATCTACTTCTACACGGCCGCTCTCGATGCGAATCATGGGCATCCTTCCTACAAGACACGGGGAAATCCCTGAGTGAGCAAAGAATGGAGTCTCGTAGAGAAAGGTTGAGGTGCGCTACCTAACTGCCAACGATTTCCATCGCCTCAATCGAGGCTTCACCCTCCGTCACATAGTTGTCAATCTTGCCTTGGAAATGAACCTGGTATGTGGGTTGGTTCGAGCCGTCTGCGAAAATTTCGACCACATCGGCCGATCCATTGGGACCTTCAACCGTTGTGATTACTGATGTTCGTTCAGCCATGTCTTGCTCCTTACCAAATAGTGTTGCGCGAATAGCGTGAGGGGATCAGCCAAGAGCCCGCCGCCGCCGCTGCTGCTATATACAACCTACTAGGTTATGAACGATTCGCGAACGTGAGTCAAGGGGTTTCCTTCGTGGAGTCCATGAACTCCACGCTCAATTCAGGTTGATTCTCTGCATTTGTACACGCGAAGGTCTCATCGAGATGAGTGCAGGAGGTCATTTGATTGAGTTCGCATGGGGTACATTTCGCGGATTTTCGCAGCACTGAGTCTTCTTAAAATCCTCCTTTGTTCCGGTCAGAGAAACGAGCCAAGCTCCGAAGGGCTAGATGCCAAGGAGAGACGGTCATTAACCGACCATGCTTGACTGTTGCTGTGGTACGGTAGATTTAGACTCGAACGTAGGAAGCAAGCAAGAACGGAGAAATCGTATGGCTGATATAAAAATGGCATTCGGAAACAGGCTGGAGACTCAACACCTTCTGAGTGGAAGAGCACCTATCAAGGGCTTCGATATCGATTTCACGAACCCTGGGTTCGCTCCTTCACCTACGTTCAACGACACCGTGAGGAAGCTGGCATACGACGTCTCAGAGTTGACCGCGGCGAACTTCATCATCGCGAAGGATACCGGGGTACCGCTTATCGGCTTACCCATCGTTCCCAATGTGTTCTACCCGCTGACAGGAATCATGGTGAACAAAGAAGCGGGCATAGCAACGGTCCAAGACTTGGCCGCCAAGCGGATTGCGGTAACCACAGGGTTCGCCTCCAATCCTGCGGTTTGGCTCAGGGGGGTATTGGCTCACCAGTTCGACGTGGACATTGAGGGGATCACCTGGGTTGAAGGTGATGCTGACTCGCTGCGTGGCGTCGATTACCTCCGGAACCCTCGGTACCGTACCGAGAAGCAGTCCGATTTGCCTGCCAGACTTGCCGCTGGCGATGTTGATGCGTTGATTGGAGCTGGCGGTGCTGCGACCGATTCTGACGAGGTTGGGCTGCTAATGCCTGACGCGACCAGAGAACTGAACGAGTACTTCGCGTCGACCAATTGCTTGCCTATTAACACGCTTGTGGTGATGAAAGAAGACTCACATGCCAAGTACCCAGGGCTTGCGGATGCAGTAATTGCGGCAGCCGACGAAGCCCATGCCATATATGACGCCGAGGAACCGGACACTGGTATTCACCAAGGGCTACATGTGGGGTCGTTGCGAAAGTCGGGAATCTTTCCCCGCCCGCATGGGATGGGGACGCACGCTGACTCTTTCAAGGCTCTGGCTTTGTACCTTTACGAACAAGGTCACACGAGGAAGCACTGGACTCTGGAGGAGCTTTTTGTCTAATTGCGTTGTGGAAACGCAGATCCTCTAAACCCTGTACGGATAGCTCCGGACTATCCGTACATTTACTGCAACCTGGAGATCTGGCCAAAAGCTGGGGAGCGACATTCTCTCTCAATAATGCGCGCCTAGACATGCAAGGAAAGATGACAAGCTCTCTTAGAAATAAACACCTTGGCACGTGTAATTAAATTGGCTATGCGCTTGGTAAAACCCAATCGTTACGATTGGATGCCGGTGATGAGATCACCAATTGAGTAGGAATTCGCTTCGACGGCCGCGAAAGAACCTTTACGAAGGCACTTGATTACCACCGGGCTTTTTACCCGCTAGAATTAGTGATATGAACCACCGCATTACTTTTTTATCCGTCTTTTCCCTTGCGCTCGTTGCCGTTGCCACTTCGGCATGTGCCAGTGGCCCGGCCGCGACCCCAACCCCTTCTCCTGCACCAAAAGCTAACCAGGTGCAGATTGCTGCTAGCCAGGATGTAACGCTTTACGAAGACGCGGCTGGAGAGATCGCGAATAGCGTGGGGCCGACGAATTTTGTGGGAATGACCACGCAATTTAAGCGCCGACGCACACTGCTTGCATTCGACGTGACTTCTCTTCCTTCCAACCGCGAAATCATAGATGTTCGACTTGAGATGCGCATGTCTAAGACCGCTAGCGGTGCGTTCAACACGACTCTGCATCGAGTCACCACGCCTTGGAGCGAGGGCATATCGACGTCATCGGGAATGGGAGGGAAAGGCGCGCCCGCGCAAATCGGAGACCCGACTTGGATCCATTCCTCATACCCTGATACGTTTTGGTCGAATGAAGGGGGAGATTTTACAGAAGAAGAAAGCGCGACTACTAGCGTGGACAACCAAGTACGCTATTCCTGGAGCGATCCCAGGCTTGTTGAGGACGTGAGCAAGTGGATAACGGGCGCGTCCCCCAATTTCGGCTGGCTGATTATTGGCGATGAGCGATTCCAAAAAACCGCGAAACGCTTTGACTCTCGTGAGCATGCGAGCGCGGATCGTCGGCCAACGCTGGTAATTGAGTTCGCACCAACAGTGACGGGGGCTGGCTCAGGCTGAGACACAGGCGAAAGCATCCCGTAGGACTGCTTTCGTGACAATGAGCGACTAGGGAAGCATACTCGAAAGTAAACCTTTCTTATTGGACTGACTATTGACTTCAGGCACGCGTAGAAAACGACGGATAGATCCGTCGCTATTGACTCTGTTTGGAATTCTTTGCCTCGTGGTTTCCGTGGTGTTTGCTCGTGAAGGAACCGACGGAATCATTGAGGGGCTGAGAAGCAGCTTGTCCTTAACAAGGCGGGCGCTCCCCATCACTCTCCTAGGAATGGGACTCGCCGGAACCCTTCAGGTTTTGGTTCCTCCAGGAGTGATAGGAAAATACATGGGCGATGATTCAGGCTTGGTGGGTTTGAGTATCGGCATGCTTGCAGGAGTGATCACACCGGGCGGGCCGTACGTTATGTACCCCATCGGAAACGCCCTGATGGCTAGCGGCGCAGGCATAGGCCCGATGGCAGGGTACGTGTCTGCTCGTAACCTTGTAACAGTGAATCGCCTTGTCGTTTGGGAATTACCGTTCTTGGGCTGGCCATTCACGCTGACGAGAATTCTCGTCTCATTCTGGATGCCCATCGCAACGGTGATACTTGTACCGATTGTGTACAGATTGCTTCCTAAAGTGCTTCGGGATAAAGCCCCACATAAAAAGACTACCGAATGACATTAGTAGTGATGGCTGGGCTTTTCCTAACCTCTCTCCTTGTCATTCGATGGCAGCGTGGAAATGAGGGGGTGAAGGAGGGTATTCAGCAGACTTCATCGATGCTAAAGCGCATTGCTCCTATGATGATTATGGGTATGGTTATCGCGGCTATGGCATCAGTGGCCCTGCCGAGCGAAGTCATCAATAAATGGATTGGCGATGAATCAGGAATGACTGGGATATTTATCGGCATCGCAGTGGGGGCCAGTGTTCCTGCCGGGCCTTATGTCGTTGTCCCGCTTTTGGGTACTCTGATGGTGAACGGGGCAGGTGTGGGCCCGCTTACCGCCTTCTTAACTGCATGGAGCGTTATCCCTATCTCCCGCTCGCTTGTCTGGGAGTTGCCGTTCCTTGGCCCGCCATTCGCGATTAGCCGTTTCATCGTGGCCCTATCGTTCCCGTTGATCGCGGCTTTGCTAGCACCGCCGGTCTTCAGGCTTTTCGACTAGCTCTCGGGGAACGGGGCAAATTCTTGCAACACGGGCTCCAAGACTGCCTCAATCAGAGTGTCTTCTTGGCCAGGAAGGCCGGTAACCATGATGAAAGCAGTCGCGAGGTCGCCTTGGGAAAGTGCCACGAGCATTACTTGGCCGCTTACACTTGCTCTGAATAATTGCCACTCGTAATGCTCGCTTGTATGGGACCCGAACCGTAAGAACGCAGAGGAATCTACAGTCGCTCTTTGAATTAAATCTAAAACCTGCTCAACGGTAGTATCTTGGACCAACTGCTCTAGGAGCGTCACCACTCCTAGCTGGCTGCGACCGAATACGCCAGGAGCTAGCTCAGCCCATCCTATGGGTTTCACAGAAAGGTATCCAAAGAACCTGTTCGAGTAGAACTCAAACTCTGTAGCTTTCAGTGGTCTGACCCAGGCGAATGGTTCCTGCTTCTTCGCGCACTCGTTATCAACAAACCTGTTAGGTGCAGCCAAGAACCCTGACGCGATGCCGAGTGCACATTCGCCGGTTGTCAGCGCTGCGTGCCCTGAAGCAGGAAATTCAACAAAGGTTGCGTTGCCTAGACGATCAGCCAGGAGCCGCCCACCAGACGGAGGCGTGATGGGGTCATAGCTGCCTGCGAATATGAGCGTTGGGATGTCGCTCATTACAGGTTCATTTTCAACCGCAGGCGCTGCAGTAAGGTTCCAGTAGGCGCAAATGTCGAACACTTCGCTGCCTATTGGAGAGGATCCCCCTAGGAGTTTGAGTACGCGAGCATGAGATTCACTAGATAGACGGATACGTTCCTTTGTCGTAAACGGAAATTCTTCGGTGCACTGTAGTGCAATATGCATGCCTGTGCTCAGAAAAGGACTGCTCGTGAGCGATATCCCACGCAAGAGGTCTAGAAGGTCGGTGTCCAGTTGAGCGGCTAGGCTGATCATTTCCGGCAGTAGAGGGATAACCTCCGAAGAGTAGAGCCCCTGAAATACTTGATTGACCAGGTCGGTGCCATCAGATATCGACTTGAAACTCTCCTGCGTCAGCTGATTGCTAATGGATCCTGTGACAGGGGCTTTGTTGAGATTTGTAACAGCACTGACAAGGGTTTCTTCTAGGTTCGGATAGTCTGCCGCGCAATGAATA
>CALGTL010000194.1 GCA_937901475.1 uncultured Dehalococcoidia bacterium | reverse complement strand
CATCTTGGTCTTTGCTACAATGTTGTTATTGCTAAGGTTGATGCTCGTCATCGCCCCATTGTCGATAACCTCCGGGACAAGCATGATGGCATCCCCGGCGCCGTGCATCTTGCCGCTCATGTCGAGCTCAGTCTCGTTGCCCGTGTTGCCGCAGAGGGACTTGAGGGTGGGGTGCTCTTTGAGGATGCTTGCGAGAGCCTTCGCCTGATCAACGCCGATCTTGTTCTTGAGGAGGTTCACTGACAATATAGCCCTCATATTCTCAATGGCATCAGCGATAGCAGCAGGACCTGATATCAACAGGGATAAGGAGAGTGATGATCAGTGATGTGCTATGCAACACAGAATGAAGTAATACCTTCAGGTGTGGCAACGAACTGCCCGTCACTGCGGTAATAACCTCCGATACACGGCGTGAGCAATACGTGATGTGGTCGCAGGAGGCCGATAACTCAACGAACGCAGCGCGTAACTAAGGCGCTGTGTTCAGCTAGTCAAGCCGGTCGCTTTTGTGTTCCAGATTTACATGGGGCCAGGTTTAAAATTTACCGCCGCGCCCGAGTTGGATTTGCTGCCTTCCACTCCCAGTGCCTTTCAACAGACCGAATCTGACGCAGAAGGCTAATCTATGCACCCAGGAACTATCCCGCACCAATCGCAACTCCGTAAATGTACTGGATGCCCCAATTCATTGGGCGTCACTCCCCAAGGCGAAGGCACCTGGGAGAACCATGCTGGGAGACAAAAGCACGTGCGTGGAGCTCTTCCACTTGGCGGGCATGCTACGGCCGTAGCGTCCGAACGGAGCCCGCGTTCTTTCCAGTGTCCTTGCTCCGTATTTTTTTCCTAGGCAATAAATTACACGAACATTAATTATTGCATTTCCGAAGATTGGTGTAATTATTGATTCAAGTACGGCTCACCTAAACCCTTTGTATGGTCTTTGAGACCTTAACACGCTCGAAAAAAACAGCCGCACCACTCTTAGTGCTGGTAATCACAATGATGGGACTGATACGGCCAATTGCAATAAAGCGCACAAGAACAGTACTTCACAGCTAGGACGCGGAAAGACCCCCCACGAAGTATGAACAAGCTACTGACGACCATGCTGAACACGACCGCGTTTCTTAAGGGAGGATACAGAACGAGAGGGAGGTGAGTAGGGGTAGTTGGTGTTATTGAGTAGATTGGGTTGTGTGACTTGGATGACAAGAGAGAGGTAGCAATTATAAAGGGGGCATATTAGTCTAATTAGTATTATACTTCACGGATGAAGTCTCTGGACTAATCCAGCTCTCACCTGGGTCTCCCCCAGAAGCCCTCTCCAATGCCATTTGCCCTCCTGGTACGATTTCTGAGCGAAGCAAGCATCGATTCTCGCTCTTCTTAGGCCTATCATCCATGAGAGGTGTGATGCCGAAGAGGTACCGAAGT
>CALGTL010000193.1 GCA_937901475.1 uncultured Dehalococcoidia bacterium | reverse complement strand
TGCTGCTTTTTATTGTCGCGCTTATTGAACTCAACATCCTCTGTAATGGTCGCGTCAATTTCATCGCTTGCCAAAGTTTCACTGCCATAAGTGATGCGATCTACCACTAGGCCATTCTTCAGTAACTCTACTGCCACTATGCCGTTGGTTCCACTCACCCTTCCGGAGATTATCCTTCGCGTGTCATTAACCACCCTTGAACCTGGCATGCCGCCATTCACCTCGACATCCAGCAGTATCTTGGCACCGCTGGTGACATAAGTTCGGGATTCAGCCAGCGCCTCGAATATGGACTCTCCAGACTTAAACCATACGGCTGTTGCGCCAGAAACTGCTGGTTTACCGGAAAACATCTGGTTTGAACTGGCGGAGCCGGTAAACCCTATTTTGTTTCCCTGCAATGCGTGTCTTGTACCAAACTCGGCAAAAGTAGCGTCGCCTGAAATAATTTCAACTAACCTGCCAGCAGTGGGATTGAATGCCCTGATATCTGTTGGTGCATAGGGAACGGCCATATGAAGTTGATCATCAGCACTACCCTCTATGTCTGAGTTGCTCAGCGCAAAAATTTGAGCCTCTCGAGTTTCAAAATTGCCTGGCGCTCGCGTCAGCACAACGGTATTACCGCCAGCAATCAATTCCGCATCAAGTTCAAACGCCGCCAGACTGGCATTGCTCAGGAAACCGAGTGGTGCTTGCCCACGACGACCACGCTTGCTCAGGTCAATCCACTCGAGCTGATACTCAGGGTCCCGAACCACGCCAATAGGATTTACCGACGTTCGCAGTCCCCCGCCCCCGGAACGCAAAGCGAGCTGCCGGATACCCGGCTCATCAAGACTGAACATAAAAGACTGTTCTGCTCGAGTACTTCTATCAATTCGCTGCCTGAACACCCCATCTACCAACAAATCGAGGGAAGGCGTCGCACCAAATGAGGGGTTCCCAAAACGATCAACCAATTGCACGTTTACCTCAAAGTTCTGTCCCGGCGTAACAATCGATGGCGCAATAGATTGGAGGCTAACGGGTTTATCCGCAACAATGGCTAAACCGTCAGCAGGAATCGCGTAGGGTTGTGAAAACTCCGGATAGACAAGATATACAGGTAAAATGAAGTTCGCCTGCGTGCGCTCTGGTACCTGAAAATTCTGGTATCGGATGGTGACGGTATCGCCACTGCTCAGCGCGCCCTCTACAACTCTCGCCGCCGGAAAAAGTTCACCACCGCTGGTGAGTGAGTAAGCCTCAAGCTCAAGGCTAGCCTCACCGGTCGTAGTCACGCTAACGAAGTTGTTTGCCTCCTTATCTAAAGCTTGCAGCCTGAAAGGCAGTCTTTCGAGGCTAGCGACTACGAAAAGAGCACCCTCTAAAGGTAAATCTGGAACAGCAAAGGTTTGTGAGAACTCTGCCGACTTGCCAACGATTAGAGAAGGCACGCTAAATTCCGCGCGACTTGGGTAGATAGCTTGGGACTGCAGCCATTCAAGCAGTTCAGCAATGTGATCGAGAGCATCCGTTCTTCGCCGAATGTCGGCTGCTTGTGCTGATGGCACCGAGGAGATTGCCTGGGATTGTCCTGTTTCCGAAGTTTCGGCCAATGCTGGCCGTTCTCTCAAAACAAATGTTATTTGCTCGTCTATTACGCCAATCCAATCATTGGCCTCGAGAACGGCTTCAGGTTGCTCAATTACCCAGGCTCTAAGGTTTCTGGCTTTCGCGAGCAGACCGGCGTAGGAATCAGAGTAGGAATCAGGGAAGGAGTCGGAGTAGGAGTCAGTGGAGGAG
>CALGTL010000192.1 GCA_937901475.1 uncultured Dehalococcoidia bacterium | reverse complement strand
TCAGGTACCTACGGGTTGATCGACCGCCTGTGCCCTCACCGTCGCGTAGACCTCTCCTACGGTATCCCCGAAGAGAACGGACTACGCTGCATGTACCACGGCTGGATGTACAACGAAACCGGCCAATGTATTGAGCAGCCTTTCGAAGAAACCGTTCACCCCGACGGCCGGTTCAAGGAAAAAGTCAAAGTCAACGCCTACCCCGTCCAAGAACTGGGGGGCTTGCTCTTCACTTATATGGGCCCCCAGCCTGCCCCATTACTACCTAATTACGACATTCTTGCGGAGAATAATCGCGTCTGGAGGGAAGCCTTCATTGCTGAGCTTCCCTGCAACTGGCTACAGTGCATGGAGAACTCCGTTGACCCTGTTCATCTCGAGTGGCTCCACGGCGTGTATGGAACCCACACTGCGAAACTCGAAGGACGACGCGATGCGGTGGCTGAAGGGGTGGCCATTTATGGTCGCCACCAGAAAATTGGGTTCGATGCTTTCGAGCGAGGAGTCGTGAAGCGACGAGTCTATGGCGAGACAACGGAAGACAGCCCCAAGTGGACAGTCGGTCATCCCCTATTGTTCCCAAACATCCTTCAACAAGGTGGAGGGGGGCGCTATTTTTTCCAGTATCGAGTTCCTATTGATGACGTCACCACTTGGCACGTCGAATTGACTTCGTACTGGTTTCCGGACGATGTTGAGGTTCCCGCTCAAGACTCGATTCCTTACCAGTACGTCCCGCTTAAGCGTCCCGATGGAGGTTGGCGCTCGGATGACACTATGGCCCAAGACCATATTGCCTGGATACTCCAGGGCGCTGTCATGAATCGGTCGGAAGAGCGTCTTGGCGAATCTGATAAGGGTGTAATTTTCTACCGCAAAATGCTTGAAGACCAAATGGCAATCGTCGCTTCAGGCGGTGAGCCCATCAACGTTATTCGAGACCCTGCCGAAAACGTGCTCATCCACAATGACCAAGAAGGATGGTCGCGCCTGGGTCACAACGCCGACCTAGATGCAGTCGCTCGCTACGGCAGCCTTCTCAGAGAGCCTATGCGCGCGATTATTGCCAACTCTGCCAACGTCTCCGGCCTCACGGCCTAGCGCGAAAGGAAATTTAACCGTGACTTCAACTTCGGGCAAGCCCATGAAAATCGGAATCGTCGGACTTGGTGCCGGGGCGATGAACATGATTCCTGAGCTAAACGCAAACCCTCATGCAGAAATCGTAGCTGCTGCTGACCCTCGCAAGCAGGCAACGGAACGATTCAAGCGTGAGTTCGGTGGTGAAGTTTTCGACGATGCAGAGGCTCTATGCGCGAGCCCAAACGTCGATGTTGTTTACGTGATGACCCCCGACCACATGCACGCGCAAAACGCCATCATGGCAGCGGAAAATGGCAAACAAGTGCTGCTCGACAAGCCCATGGGCTTAACGCTCTCAGAGTGTGACGACGTCATCCGCGCTACCGAAGCTAATGGAGTCCGCGTTATCGTCGGCCACACGCAGAGCCTCGATCCGCCAAATTTGAAGATGGCTCAGATTGTTGCCAGCGGGCGCCTAGGCAAGCCTGTCATGATTCATACATTGTTCTACAGCGATTGGATCTATCGCCCCAGAGCTCCAGAGGAGCTCATGCAAGACCGAGGAGGTAGCATTGTTCGCCGCCAGGGGCCAATACAAGTCGACATCATGCGAATGATGGGCGGGGGTCGTGTTCGGTCAGTCCGAGCGATGACGAGTGCAACTGACTCCAGCAGACCAATTGACGGTAGCTATACCGCGTTCCTCGACTTTGAGGACGGGCATGCCGGAACGATGACGTACGACGGGTACGGCCATTTCAATTCCGCTGAACTTACCTTCGGCTACACGCTGCAAGGGTATCCATCTGACCCAGGATTGCATGCACGGACGAGGAAGCGAATCAATGATCTTGGAACGATGGAAGCCGAGGAAGCGGTAAAAGAGGCCAGTCGCTATGGAGGCTCCTCCAATCGGCCCATTGATTACCCTGTTTCGCCAGAAAGGCGACAGGCCTTTTTCGGGCTAACATTGGTCAGTTGCGAACATGGCGATATCCGTCAAACCCCAACGGGAGTCGTGATCCACGGTAATGATGGAGATGAACACATTGAGGTTGACGGCGGGCCCGGGTTCAATCGACGCTATGGCGATGTTGAGGTCGACGAGATGTATGCTGCCATAAACGAAGACCGTGAGGTCCGGATCCATGATCATCATTGGGGGAAGGCAACTCTGGAGGTGGTGTTAGGTATCCTGCAGTCCGCAGAGGAGCGGCGTGAGGTGAATATGCTGTATCAGGTTCCCTACCGCGGCATGGACGTCAGCTAGTCCATTCTTAGAAACGAAAGGAAAGTGCCAAGGCGAATATCGCCTTGGCACTTTCTTTTCGCTTCTCCAATGCTCCGAGCTAATTCGAATTAGGGTCCTTAATCAATCGCAGGTAGGGCTTAGGTGAGGTCCAACCTGCAGGGAAAAGTTCTTTAGCCATTTCATCATTGACGGTAGGAAGGATGACTACGTCTTCACCGTTCTGCCAATTGGCAGGGGTGCCGACCTGATTCTTAGCGGTCAATTGCGCGGAGTCAACCACTCTCAGGAGCTCTGCGAAATTCCTACCTGTGCTCATCGGGTAGGCAAGCATCATCTTGATTTTTTTGTCAGGTCCAATCAGGAATACGGTCCGGACAGTTTGATTCTGTGCTGCCGTGCGGCCTTCCGAGGAGGATGAATCCTCAGCCTCCAGCATGTCGAAAAGTTTGGCGACTTCAAGATCATCATCCGCGATAATCGGGAATGTCAGCTTTGCGCCACCAATATCTTCAATGTCTTTCACCCATCTGACGTGATCACTTACATTATCTACACTCAGCCCTATTAGCTTAACTCCGCGCTTCTCGAACTCGGGGTTCATTTTGGCGGCAGCGCTAAGCTCAGTTGCGCAGATTGGAGTGAAGTCTTTTGGATGTGAAAACAGCATTGCCCAACTATCACCAATCCAATCATGAAAATTAATTTTCCCTTGACTTGTCTCGGCCGTAAAATCTGGAGCCATTTGACTAATCCGTAGCGACATTTTCATTTCTCCTTCGCGGTTTCCAGGCGTTGGTTAGAGCGTTTTTCAAACGCAGCGTTTCTTTATGCTTTGAGGTGCTAGGCGGGAGCCGGTCGGTCTTACGAGCTAGGCCTTCACATCTAGGGTGTTGGGGGCGAAGAGTTCTTCGATATCGGGTACGCGGGGAGAGAGGTGTTGTTCAAAAAGGTACTGAGGGAGCGCCTCTAGAGATGTGCGGTTGCTCTCGATGCCGTACCCCCAAAAGTCCTCACCCATGATCCGGCGAGTTTCTTCAAG
>CALGTL010000191.1 GCA_937901475.1 uncultured Dehalococcoidia bacterium | reverse complement strand
TGTTGGGGACGACGAAGATTATGAAGAGCGTCGAGGCCATAGCCACCACGATAGTCGCCCTAAGAACCGCGCCCTCAAAGAGCAGAATAGCCATCATCATGGCCAGTGTTGCCATTGCAGACTGGGCAACGTAATTGCCTGCTAGGCCTCTCAGATTGGGATCGAACAGCAGCCCAAGTCGTCTTGCCACAGGCCCCATCGGCACCCACCTTCACCCCTGTGGTGCGAGATCTCCATGACCAATAACTACGATTAGAATCCAACTCGGATTCCGATGCACAGTGGAAACAAGTACACCGTTGCGTCAATTGACACCGCAACTTGCCGACACCTATCATCGCTGGGACCGGCAAGGCATGCACTAAGTATGACACCTTGCCACATGTGTAGGCGCATCCTCAACGCATTGTGCGAGAGGCATGCAGGGTAGTGAAAAACTCCCGTCGAGGGCCGGAAGGGGCAATAATGCAGGGGGGCTCTTGGAAGCCAAAGCCGGGCGACCGCATCGTACGCCATCCGCGCGAAGAGCAGATCAGCCCGGTCCACTTTGAGATCACTACGCCCAGAGCCCAATCCCGGGCCCTGGCATCTCCCATTGTCCTTCTCTACGCCTTCATAGGATTGATACTGGCGGGGACCTTATTGCTGCCGCTGCCCTTCACCCACCATGGCGACGGATTCACCCCAATCGTAGATGCCCTGTTCACATCGACCTCGGCCGTAACAGTGACCGGGCTGACCACGGTGGATACCTCCGGCTACTGGACTCCGGCTGGCCAGGGGATCATCCTGGCCCTGATATTCATCGGTGGCCTATCCTTTATGGCCATTGCCACCTTCCTGCTGATTCTGACCGGTCGCCGCCTGAGCCTCTCCCTGCGCATGCTGGCTCGAGACAGCTACCAGGTCAATCAGATGGGCGGCCTAGCCTACCTAACCATAAAAATCGTCGTAGTGGCCACCGTCATCCAGTTCGCCGGATTCATTGTGCTGGCGGTTCGCTTCTCCTTCACGTCCGATATGGAGGGCCAGCCGATATGGCAGGCCCTGTTCCAGGCGGTCTCCGCATTCAACGGTGCTGGCTTCTCAAATCTCCCCCAGGGGGAGAGCCTTTCAATGTTCCGCGCCGACAAGGTGGTCCTGGGAACAATGGGACTGCTCATCTTTATGGGGGCCATCAGCTACTGGGTGATGGTGGACGTATCGAGCTTCAAGCGCTTTTCCCTATTCACCCTGAATACCAAGATTGTCCTTATCTTGACAGCGGTGCTGACCCTGTCAGGCACCCTGGTCTTCTTCACATCCGAGACCGACAACCCAAACACTATCGGCGATCTCAGCTTTGGCGACAAAGTCATGGTTTCGGTCTTCGAGTCGACTAGCGGCAGGACAGCCGGATTCTCAACAGTAAGCTACGACGAGACCGAACAGCACACGAATTTTTTCTTCACCGCGCTGATGTTCATCGGTGGAGCATCGGCATCGGTCGCCGGCGGGATAAAGATCAATACACTGGGGGTCGTGCTCATAGCCGTGCTTTCTACTCTCAGTGGACGGGCCCATACGAAGGCATTTGGACGGGAGATTCCGCACGTCCAGATCCAGCGAGCTACGGCAATCGTGGTCATCGCGCTGATCGTGGTCTTTTTAATTGCCCTGATGTTGACATTCTCAGAGCCAGAATTCGCGTTCATCGACCTGCTGTTCGAGGCCGTATCCGCCTTCGGAACGGTAGGTCTCAGCACCGGCTTGACCCCAGACCTCTCCCAAGGAGGCCATTTCATACTGATAGTGGCCATGTTCCTCGGCAGAGTCGGCCCATTCACCCTGGGATTGATGATGATCGGACGTGGGGAGAACGATCTCTACCGTTACGCACAAGAGCGAGTGACCATCGCCTGAGCTGTACCCTTCTGAGGATGGTAGCAACGACTTCCCGTACCCTGGTTTGGCAAACCAGGATTCTTGTATAATCTACGAAGACCCGTGAGACTATCTCGCGATCATTAGAATTGACGCGGTTTACTCGATAGTGCACTGGACAAGTGACATGGCGTGGGTCAAGTCCTCTATGACACGGGCCGCCCACAGCGACGAATTCTTGCGTCGCCCGGCTCGGGAAGAACGAACAGGGACAATCGCATGGCTAAAAAACAAGTCGTCGTAATCGGTCTGGGAAGGTTCGGCTCAGGTGTAGCCCGGTCTCTCTACAACCTCGGCCATGACGTCCTGGCAATGGACGTGAACGATGACAGGGTTCAGAGCATGATGGGGCAGGTAACGTACCCTGTTTCCGGAAACGCCACCAACGAGACCGTGCTGAAAGAGCTAGGCGTCCCCGATTACGACGCAGCCGTCGTGGCAGTGGGCTCAGATATCCCGGGTAGCGTTATGGCGTGCGTACTACTCAAGACGATGGATATTCCCTACATCGTCGCCAGGGCCACCAACGAGCTCCACGGGATCACATTGGAGAGAATCGGCGTTGACAAGGTAATCCACCCTGAGTCGGAGATGGGTGTCAGATTGGCCCACAACCTGTTCAACCCGAACCTTCAGGAGTACCTGGAAATGGCTCCAAACTTCGGTCTAAGCAGGATGAAGGTCCCGCCGCAGTTCGTCGACAAGTCCTTGAAGGAGCTGGGCTTTTCCAGCCCCCGCGACAAGTACGGGCTAGCGGTGCTTGCCATCAGACGCGGCAATGACGTCACGCTGAACCCGGACATCGACGACAGGCTGAGGTCCGGAGACATGCTAATGCTAGCAGGTCGCGACGAGCTGCTAGAGCGCCTCCCTTCCTGACCGCTCACCCGACAAAACACTAACTACACAAACGGGGTCCACGGAATTGGCATCGACGAAACGACCCAAGAACGAAGCGTTCTCATCGGTACTCGTGGCGGTTGAAGGCCGCAAGTCCGATGAGGAAGCAGTAAAACTGGCATGCGATCTACTGGTGCCTCAGAAGGGCGACCTATTCATCGTCTACATCATCGAGGTCGAGAGGGGCATGCCTCTCGACGCCGAGATAGTGCCAGCCACAGCCAAGGGAGAAGAGGTGCTCAAGGAGATGGAGGAGGTGGCGAAACCCTACAAGTGCGCCATCAAGGCCGAGCTGCTCCAGTCGCGCAAGGCGGGCCTAGCAGTTGTCCAGGAGGCCGTGTACAAGAGGGTGGATGCGGTGGTCCTAGGTACGACCTACCGCCACGAGTTTGGCTCATTCTCCTTAGGTGACACTGTCCCTTATGTGCTGGAGAACGCCCCTTGCAAGGTGCTATTGTGGCGCGATGCCGTGCCTCACTCACAGGCCATCACCGGCCGGTCCTGAGCGACAGCAAGTACAAGGGCCAGCAACATGCTCCAAACAGACAGGACCACAGTAGGCGACCGGAAGGCCACGATAATGGGTTGCGGCGGCATGGCCGCCTCCGTAGCAATTGCCCTGTCGGACCAGGGATACGGCATCCACATCCTTGATCTCCAAATCGACTCATTCAACCGCTTGCCGCCCGGCAAGACACTGTCCGGTGAGATCGTCCCCATCGTGGGCGATGGTACCCTCCAGCAAGACTTGCTGAAGGCTGCAATCGAAGACGCGGACGTGTTCATGGCCCTTTCGGTTTCAGACACGAGAAACGCACTGGCTGCGCAGGTCGCCAGCAATATATTTCAGGTACCCACTGTGATCTGCAGGATAGAGGATCCTGTCATGCAAAATGTCTATGCTGACCTGGGCATCGTGGCGCTAGGCGCGACAACGCTCGTGGCCGAAAATGCCGTCAAAGCGGCCTCCAGGTAGAACCGATGCACATTCTTGTAGTCGGCGCGGGACGTACAGGTGCGGCATTGGCCAGATGGCTGCTATCTGCTGGCCATGAGGTCACCGTTGTCGAACAGAACCGCGACCGATGCAACGAACTTGATGACTTGCTCGGCAGCGTGTCGGTCTTCGGCGACGCCACCGACTCGGCCGTTTTGTCGAAAGCCGGGACGAACAGGGCCGACGTAATTGTTGCGACAACCCATTCCGACGACGTCAACCTCGTTGTCTGTCAACTAGCCAAGCACCATTTCGACGTGCCACGAACCATCTCCGTCGTGAACGTTCGCGAGCGCACTGAACTTTTCGGCATGGCCGGAATCGACGTCAACATCGACATTACAGAGTTGGTGCTCGAACGGATGCAACAGGGCCTTTCTCCCGTTGGATTCATCCACCTGATGCCTATACCAGGCCC
>CALGTL010000190.1 GCA_937901475.1 uncultured Dehalococcoidia bacterium | reverse complement strand
CAGACAACGCAGCCACCTGGGACCTGTGGGAATGGGCCTAGTCGGAAAATGAGATCACGATTGGTTCCGATTCCCTAACGTCTACTCCGTACCCCTGTTACCGAGAGCCTCGAACAGCTGCTTCAAGTTGGTGTCTACTTGAGGCTCAGGCTCGTCCAGCCCTGTCATCTGCGCCACCATCCCCAGGCAACGCTCTGCTGCGCTGTACGCACGATGCTCACGCCCCGCGTAGCAAAACGAGATTGAGAAAATACGTTGTTATATGGGGTTCGGGACAGGAATACCAGTTTCGCCTGAAACCCACTTGAACGCCTCCCAAGACGAATCACTCACCGGGATTCGATTCTCTGCACGTAGCTTGCTCATTCGCCTCTGACCTTGCTCACCTGCGTAGAAGATTTCATCAACTCCGGGGCGCTTACGTGAACTTTTCATACGGTCAATGTTTTCATCCATTCGGCGTTCAAATTCGTCCCGTGGCATGAATCGTTCGACATCCATAACCATGATGAAGTGTCCGAAATCCGCACTATTTAGATCAGCCCCGCTGAGGACGGTCGCGAGAATGTCCACCATCATCGCCAAGCCGAACCCTTTGATTCCCCCCATCGGGAGGAACAGAGTCTCACCTTCCTTGAATTCGCTAGGGTCAGTGAGCGGATTGCCTTCGGCATCTTCGATCATGCCAATTGGGACTCTTTCACCCTTGTCTCGGGCTTCCATCACTTTCGCACCTGACATTGCACTTGTAGCCATATCAAGTACAAATGGATGATACTCACCCGTCGGTGCCGCAAAGGCAAAAGGCTGGGTCGCCCATATCGGCGTCAAACCACCAGGGGGTGGCATACCGCGAGCGTGAATTCCGCTGCCAGCCATTGCGATGAATCCACGATCAGCCGCTCGCTGGACGAATGGCGCTAAGGCAATCAGATTGGCGCTGTTCGATGCTATTCCAAATGCAATTCCACTCTTCTCCGCTTTGCTGATCGCATGATCTGTTGCCGCATTCATAGCGAGAACGCCGTACCCACCACCACCATCAATGGTAATTGCAGATGCTGAATCCTTACTGACTGTTTGCTGAGCATCTGTTGAAAACCCGCCAGCTGTGTGCGATCTGAAAATCCATGGCAAGTAATAAAACCCGTGATCGGCGTGTCCTCTTAACTCACCGTCCATAATCACTTCTGAGATGTGACGAGCGTTCGTCGCAGTGAAACCGATTTTGACTAACGCATTATCCATGAAGTCTATTGCGTCGGATATCGTGATGTCTGCCATGGTTCTCCCACCTCTGCTCG
>CALGTL010000189.1 GCA_937901475.1 uncultured Dehalococcoidia bacterium | reverse complement strand
CCCCGGCATCACATGCGAATACGTATCGATGGTAAGGGTGATGGAGGAGTGTCCCATGGCAGACTGGCAACCGCGGGTCAGTCGACCCGTCAATCACATGGTAAAATGGGCGTCGTCGCCATTTCAAGACTGAAACTGGGCTGCACTTTCCAGGTCTACACCTCATCACTTATCAGTATTGGAGACCCGCTGCATGCTTACGTTCATCATCCACCGAACGCTTCTCGCCCTACTGACAATCTGGGCACTGTCTGTAATCTCTTTCGTGGTGATTCAGCTTCCGCCGGGCGACTTCGTGGACACTTATATCCTAGATCTAGTACAGGGTGGAGCAGAGGGAGCTGAGACAACTCCGGCGATGCTGGAGCTTGCGGCAGGACTTCGAGCGCAGTTCGGTTTGGAGAAGCCGATCTACGTCCAGTACGCCAAGTGGGTCTGGAGGGTTGTGCGTGGCGACCTCGGTCAATCTCTGGTATTCCATCAGTCTGTGGCTGAGATTATTACTGAGCGTCTGTTAATGACCATTATTTTGGCAGGGACCACGGCCATGTTCGCATGGGGCCTTTCAATACCAATCGGTATCTACTCTGCCGTTCGGCAACACAGTATCGAAGACTACACGTTCACGTTCCTCGGCTTCATGGGACTGGCAGTGCCCGACTTCCTGCTGGCATTATGGCTTCTCTGGGTCTCCTTTACATATTTCCCAGACCATGAGATTGGCGGGCTCTTCTCTCGGGAGTACATCGATGCGTCCTGGAGTTGGGGACGGGTGAAAGACCTGATTTCGCACCTGTGGATAGCGGCGTTAGTTGTGGGCACCGCAGGTACGGCTGCCTTAATACGCGTAATGCGGGCCAATCTGCTGGATGAGCTGCATAAGCCCTATGTGGTCACTGCTCGTGCGAAAGGATTGCCCGAGTGGAAGCTGATATTGAAGTACCCTGTTCGGTTGGCGCTCAACCCGTTGGTGAGCACACTGGGATACCTTCTGCCGGTCTTGATGTCTGGGAGCGTAATCGTTTCGGTCGTGCTAAGCCTGCCAACCGAGGGCCCGTTGCTCCTGAAGGCGCTACTAGCGGAGGATCTATTCGTGTCGGGGGCCATCGTGCTGCTTCTCGGCACCCTGACCGTTGTGGGAACGCTACTATCGGATATCCTTCTGGGCATCCTGGACCCCCGTATCAGAATGAGCTAGATTGGGA
>CALGTL010000188.1 GCA_937901475.1 uncultured Dehalococcoidia bacterium | reverse complement strand
GAGTGGTAAGGAATGCATCCATAGCCGTGGACCAGATGGAGTAGCGGCCTGATAGTCCGCCACCGCCGGGAGTGAAAGATTCACCAATGGACCCCACTCGGTCTCGCAAGTCGATGGCATTCGCTGTGTTTCCTGGAGTTGGTAAAAAACCAAGTAGCATAACTATCCCAAGAGAAATAGCGATTACCGCTGCGGGCCTGCGGATGGATCGAAGGCCAAACGAGAACACTTCGGCTGTGAAATAAATCGCCAGAGCGAACGTCAAACTGATTATCGCTCCTCGGCTGAGCGAGTACGCAATTCCAAACAGAGGTAGCACGACAATTCCGACGCCAAAGGTCGCATGCGTGATAAAACCCCAACGAGCACGGAACGATTCCCACAACACTAGACTCAGAGGTATCGTCATTAGCAGGTAAGCCGCAGCGAACAGGGGATTCCCGAACGTGAATGTCAACCGCACTCGCTCGCTCGGTTCCTCCTGAAAAGGATCAAAGCCGAAATGTTGGCCGAAGCCTTGCGCACCGATGATCACACCTGTGAGGGCAATCCCCCACAAAATCCTTCGCAATTGAGCCTCCGTCTTTAGGTGACTCACCAGGGCTGCAAATATCACCACGAAGGAAAGGATGGTCAGCAGACCATAACTGTCGAAACCAGGGTCAACTCCACCCCAGCTAACGCTGCGGACTGGCGAGAATATGAATGCAATGACATTCGCCACTAGGACTGCAGCAACAGCAAGCACTACAGAATTGGAGCGTAAGGCCAAAATGGCATTCCGAGCAGAATCAAGCAAGGGACGCTGAAGGACCTCAAAAGAATTTGATTTTAAGATGTAACTGATAACCATGGCTATCGTGAGAATCAACACAATGGTGCGGAACACGAAGACCTTGGGTACTTGAACTGCCCCTGCTATGGTTCCCTCGGGTACAACGGCCAGCGGAACAAGGAAAAGTAACGCTAGCCAGCACCCTTCAATGACGCGATTGACCACCGGGGTCTGCTTACCGAATCGCGATGCGGATTTCTCCATACGATTTCCTTCTATTCGGATTTGATGGGAGCGACTTCAATTAAGCCTGACGATGTGTGGAGCTAACATGGCTGCCGGAGATTGCCGAATTGGTTGACATCACTAGAGTACCAATGGAACTGGGCTGATGGGACTACTTTCACTTCCGCCGCTTACGCCTCGCCACTGAGGCCGTAGCCTCGCGAGTCACATGAGTGAGCCTGGAGCTAGCGTGTGAAATGGTGCTAGATGAGATGATGGAATTGCCTGGTAAAATAGGGAGTTGGTTCCCTGAGCGCAAGGAGACGCCATGTACCTAGAGAGAATGGACCTAACTGCTGGCTTCGGCGGCGGAGCTGGATTGCAGGAGGCAATAACCGCGGTCGGTGAATTGCGAAAAGGGGTTGAAGGGTACTTGGGACAGACACTTTTGCGGTCATATGCATATCCGAATAAGTTTGCGCTTATGAGCCGATGGGAGAACGTCGAGTACGCGTGGACTTTTTCTTCGAACGACGCGTTACCGGCCTCTCTCAAGAGCATGCCAAATGATGTAGCCACGACTCACACTCGATTTGAGGGCTATGACAGCGTAATCGAGGTCAACGCTGGTGGCGCACAGTCGCTTGATGGCGCAAGTTGTGAGGTGTTCGCGGATTGGACGATATCTAGCTTGGCTAAGTCCGCAGAGTTTGAACAGAGCAGGCGAGAACTATTCGCACTGCAACTGGCCAATATTGAAGGATTCTCCTCGGCTCGACTTCATCGCTCTGCGGGTATACCAACCAAGTACCTTATGCTTGGTATCTTCAAGGACAAAACGACTGCCCAGGAAGCACAAGGTACCCCTGCGCTCCGTGAATTCGTCTCGTCGCACCCTGCCGCTAACTATGCGAACGTGTCACCGAGTATCGAGGCGTATGCCGTCATCCACCGCATGTAGGTAATCAGTATTGGCGCGGATCATTTTTATAGTTGACTGTATGCTACGGATTCAGGCTAACTGCGCTTTGCCGGGCTTTCTGATGATTAGTTATAACCGGCGAGGCTCCGCAAATGATGGAAATGTTGATGGGTGGTGCTCGCGGTATCAATGTTAGGTTGCATTGGAACGACCTCAATCATTGAAGGGCGACTGCTCCGCGGGAAGCTTGCGCCTAGAATGGCATATCCAACTTGACGTTAGTATTGGTGATTAATGCCTCTTGATTCGATGCTCCTGGCCGTGGGTGGACTCGCAGTTTTACTTGCCAGTTTTTTGCGTGGGCTGACTGGGTTTGGTTTCGCACTTGTCGCAACTCCAATCGTTTGTACGCTCGTCGACCCACGAGTTGTGGTTCCAATGATTCTCATCCATGTCACGGTGACGAGCATACCGCTCATCTACCACGCTCGTCATGAAGTGCAACTGATGCGCATCTGGCCGCTCATGGTAGGAGCCATCATTGGCGCTCCATTCGGGTCGTACCTGCTAGTAGTGTTGAATCCAGATACGCTGAGATTACTTATTGGTATAGTAGCGTTCGGTTTCGCTCTGCTTTTCGCCACAGGCTTCAGTAGAAAAGTGAAACGCGAGCGCCTAGCGTTCCTTCCTGTCGGCTTTCTCAGTGGAGTATTGAATGGGAGCTCTTCACTTTCAGGGCCCCCAGTTATCCTGTTCTTCGCGAACCAGGGTATCCCGCCAATGGTTTTCCGAGCGAACATCATCGCTTTGTTTTTCGCCACGAATATAGCAACGATTTTGTCGTTCACTCTGGGAGGATTGTTTAACGCGAATTCGTTCATCCTCGCGCTCGTATTTGGCCCGTCATTAGTAGTGGGCACCTACATAGGTGCTCACTATGCCCGGAGAGTGAACGCTCGCTTTTTTCGTGGGGTCGCACTAAGCGTGGTTATGGGCTCTGGGATAATTGCCATAGTAGATGGTTCAGGCGTGCTATAAACCATTAGCAATAGGTCAAAGGAAGTACGGCTCGACTATCTATCTGAACGTACTTCCTTTTGATCTATAGGGTTTTAGGATTGAGCGTCGATGAGAATGAACGCAATCACGCAAGGTTCGGCGCCATGGTTAGCCCAGTTGTGGATGGTTGCCCGCTGTACTAAGACATCGCCTGCTTTCAAATGAACGGACAGTCCTTCATCAAGGTCCATGTCAATTTCACCTTTGAGGACCAATGCGTAGTCGATAGTCGGAGTGACGTGCATGTCGACCTGATTGCCAGGCCCGAATTCGATAACCCGAAACGTGCTGCCGCGGTAAGCAGGCGCCCGAGCAACTATACGGGCCCCTAGATCCTCATTTCCAGCTAAGTCCGGGGGAGTGGAGTCCGTTGTCCAAATCAATGCGGTGTCGACTCCTGGTCGTGGATGCGCCAGATTTGAGGCGATATCGTCAATCATTACTGTTGCTTTGCCGTTCTTGTCGTTCGCGGTAACTACGCGCCTGATATTGAGTGCCATGAGTTCCTCCATAGGCGAGTGCGAGAAACGCCTGACTATCGCTTGTGAATAGGCGCAATGCTACAGCACTTATGTGTTCCTATGGTGCGGCCGGCATACGATTCTAGGTTGGCTTGTAGGCGCTTCGAATGGCGAAGCAGGAATTGGAGCACCCCAAAGGAGAAGGGATTATTCTAAAACTAGAGCAGGCGCCCAAGCCCAAATTCATCTTCGAGTTCAGGGTGGTGTTGCCTGACGTACTGGGCAACTATCTTCAATGAGTCTGCCTCGCGCCTTTCTAGTGCGTACGGGACAGCGGGGATAGGAATGGCTAGGCCATATGCGGTGGATTTCCTAATAGCATCGTGATCGATGTGCTCGTTTATAGCCTGGTACATCCTCACCGTTTCCTCAGGGAACTGAATTCCAAAGCCAACACCCTCTAGACCTAGTGCTTCGATTGATTCCAGCATCTTCTCGGCGGCTATTGGGGTTTGTAAGGCTTTCCTTACCTGGTCCTCACCGGTGTCCTCGAGTGCAAGACTCACCTTCGCTAGCTCTCCCCTCATAACTAACATCCAGAAGCAAGGCTCACCAGGGTAGGAATCTTTGCGCTTGCGAGCTTCATCTGCTGCTATCTGAATTAACCACCCATCGCGCTCCACATCGACGAGCAATTTCTCGAGAAGCAACGCCTTGTCGGCGAGCGCTCGGCCTATCAACGCTCCTGACTCGTAAGCGAACGCGCCGATTTGCAAGGCATTTGCCCATTGGATTTTCGGCGGGCTTGCTTCACGGTTTACAAGGGACTGGACAACCAAAGGTATCGTGATCGAGCTGATGAGCGTAGGCATGCTTCTAGCCTGCCACATTCCTCAAACTCCGCCAACCCGAGCCCGAATTGGAATAAGCCTACCTAGTTGGCACCAGAGTGGCGCAGGCCCTAGAATGTTCGTGTCGCACTTCCAGCGACGTTCCCCTTGCCGAGGTGGTGAAATGGTAGACACGCTGTCTTGAGGGGGCAGTGGGAGAAATCCCGTAAGAGTTCGAATCTCTTTCTCGGCACCAAGCACAAAATAGACGGCGGGCCAGGGGCCCGCCGTCGCTGCTTTATAGGAAATTCCGTGACCAACGAACAAATAGATTTAAATATTTTCGCTACCGCATTCTTTGAAGGCGTGCAAAAGACAGTGTTGCGGGCCATCGAAGAGCTGACGGAGAAGCAGCTTTATCAACAACCATCTCCTGATACCAACTCCATAGGCTGGATCGCCTGGCATATGAGCCGATGGAAAGACCAATTCGCCTCGCGAGCCACTGACGAAGAAGAGATTTGGATTACCCAAGGATGGCCCGCAAAGTTTGGCGTTGACCCAGAGCGGACAGGCCAGGGAGATTCTCTAGAACAGGTAGCAGAATTTGCTCCCTCTCGAGAAATATTGCTCGGATATGTAGAAGCAGCGCACCAGTCAAGCATCCAACGGATTGCTAACATCACTCCTAGCCGCTTCCTCGAGGAAGTAGTGTATGTTACCGGTCGTGAAGCTCGCCCAGTTTGGCGGTCGCTAGTTAGCACGGTATCGGACTCTGGTCAGCATGCCGGGCAGATCGCGTATATTCATGGCCTCATCATGGGCGAGCAATGGTGAGAACCTCGACTAGCTGCGAACGACGCTTCAATCGCTCAATTGCTTACTTTGTTGATCATGGCGACATTGCTGACAATGAGCTGCACTCCCGTGTCGAAACTTCTCATACCGCTTATCGACCGCGACTTCGTTCAACTCCATGCCTGCTTCACAGTTGGATCGCAGGCAGCACGAGCCTCCAACGGACTGGTTGATGAGCCTTTGGACTCGAGGATATTCCTCCCTAGTCTCCCTAGAGCCACTGACACGAAGCTTGCCAGTGTTACCACCAGCGCTTGCCATACATTGAATCTTGCCTTGCGTGCATTTTGAAGTTCCTGGAGGCTATCCTGCACTCAAGGATGCCAATCGCCGAATCGTAGGAGAATACTATGGCCATTTACCGCATGTACTCTGGGGACGACGGGCATACTCACATAGAGGAAACCCCTCTAGCTGCTCACTCCGAGCTGCTCAAGCTAGAAGCGACCAAAGGCGTCTACATTCGCACTCGGCCGGACCAACGCATGGAACCCCATCCGGCACCTGAGCTGCGATGGCTGGTCGTCCTCTCGGGCATCATGGAAATAACCCCGGCTAACGGCGGCGACAGCGTTCGCCTAAGCGCGGGTGACATCGTACGAATTACGGACATTACGGGTTCCGGGCACGCGACATCGTTCATCGACAACTGTACCTTCGCGGTCATGCCCATCGAGATTTAGGCTATCGCTGCCTGCGTTGACGCTTCGTGCGGGCACCGGTACGCTTAACCCACCCTCAGGCGACGTGGCCAAGTGGTTAAGGCGGAGGTCTGCAAAATCTCTATCGGCGGTTCGATTCCGCCCGTCGCCTCCAAGTGCAATCGGAAGAAAGAGCTCCGGCCAACGGCCGGAGCTCTTCGTGTTCTTGGTTATTATCGTCCCTGTAGATAGACTGCGCTAAACTCCCGATTGATGATTTACCTGACGCCTGACTGCAAAATATATCCTCGTGGCCGCTGACAAGCCTGGGTACATAGTGAGGGAGAAGGTAGCTAGTCGCTGGGGCGCGCTTTCGTACTCGGACTTCCGCTGGTTCTGGGCGCACGGCTTGCTTCAAGGCATTGCCCGAAACATGCGGGAAGTACTGACATTCCTGCTTGTTTTCGAGATTTCGGGATCAGCCTTGCAGCTCGGGCTGACAGGGTTGTTCCAAGCTGTGCCATCCATTTTCTTTGGGTTGATTGGTGGAGCATTGGCTGACTCTGTGGACCGCAAGAAATTGCTGATCTACACGCAAGCGGCGAATGTTGTCTCAGGAGTAATCCTCGCAGCGCTAGTCCTCTCAAACAACGCAGAAGTATGGCACCTGTGGTTGTTCACGAGCTTTTGGTCTGCTGTGAGCGTGCTAGGTCGACCTGCTCAACGCGCCTATATCCCACGACTGGTCCCCGCAAGCCAAATGCTGAACGCCATCACCTGGCACAGCTCACTAAGCCAAGGCACCTTGCTTGCTGGCCCTCTCGCAGCAGGATTCATCGCCTCCTGGCTCGGCATTGGATGGGCATTTTTTGCGAACTCACTGGTACTGACGGGCGCGTTGCTGGCAGTGTTTGCCATCCGAGCACCAGGGACTCCGGAAGGACCACCTCGAAAAGTTTCAGCAGGTGTCATCCTTGAGGGCATTCGATTCGTTCGCATGCAGGAAGTGCTGAAAGCGGCGATGGTTATGGATTTAGGAGTGATGTCCGTCGGCTTCCTCCGGCCTATCCTCCCTATCCTCGCTCTTGAAGTATTCGAAGTGGGTAGAGCCGGTCTGGGAGTGCTTGGTGCTGCACCTGCAATCGGAGCCGTTGCTGGATCGTTAACTTTGCTGGCAGTGGGCGATTTTAAGCGCAAAGGAGCAGTAATTGTATTGGCATACGCGGGTTACGCGATGGCGATGATTATCCTTGGATTGACCCCCTGGATAGGGCTAGCACTGGTAGCGCTGGCGATAACAGGTTACATGGATGTGATTGCGTTCACCGCAAAACAGGCACTTATCCAAATTGTCTCCCCCGATCAGTACAGAGGGCGTGCCGCTAGCTTGTCATCAATCCTGTCAGTCACGGGTAACGGTGCTGGGGCTATGGAAATGGGGGCACTGTCAGCTGCATTTGGGGCCCCAGGTGCACTGATTATTAACAGCGCGCTTGCGTTGAGCATGACAGGAGCTATCACCCTCCGCTGGATGGGCTTATGGCGGCACGAGTCATAAACCATGCTACTCACTAGTAACCCTTAGGCTGCAGTACGTTATACCCGCCTCTGGAAACCAGGTATGAGGTCACACCAGACAGGTGTGCAACACTCGCTCCTTTGCATGGGCTGTAGAAAAATGAATATGCTCCACGGTGATTCCATCTGATGGCATATGAAAGCCTTGGAATTCAGACGCGGAAGCTGATTCCGGGGGTACCTACTAGCACCACCGAACCGCATCGCGCTAAAAGGTACAGAATGCTGTAGGAGCAATTTATAGTCAGAGCGATAACGGAGGACGGACTATGAGCGTCAGCCCCATTTCGCTCCACCATAGATGTCGAGCGCGGAGCCGCTAACCCATGTCGCAGCATCTGACGCAAGGTAAACCGCAGCGTTAGCTACATCCTGAGGCGTGCCAAAGCGCTCAACTCCGATACCCATACGTATCTTGTCGAGTACTTCCTCGGTACGCCCTTCGCGGATTACAGGGGAGTCGATGAATCCAGGATTAATGCAATTGACTCGAACTAGGGGCGCCCATTGAGTGGCCATAGCTTTCGTCAAATGGATGACAGCATCCTTAGTCATGTTGTATATCGTCATATGCGGGGGTCCCCAGCCGCCCCATCCGCGACCAATTCCTCCCATAGATCCCATGTTGATAATGGTCCCGCCGCCCTGTGCCTGCATCTTAGGTACTGCAATAGCTGATGCCCGAATTAAACTCTTCACGTTCAAATCAAAACAACCCATGATGTCCTGGTCTGTCAGCTCGAGTAAGGGGGCTCGCTTGAAATCGTCAGCTACCGCGCCACCAGCATTGTTAACCAAAATATCTAGGCGACCGAAGTGCTCAATCGTTTGGTTAACCATGGATTCGAGTTGCTTAGAATTGCGGATGTTAGTTGGGATTGCCAGACATACCCCTCCCTCTGATTCAATTTCCGCTTTGATATCGTCGAGCTTGGATTGCGTGCGTGCTGCGACAACCACACGAGCTCCATTACGTGCATACTCTAGGGCGATTCCACGTCCGATCGTTTCACTACCACCGGTGATGATGGCGACTTTATCTCGCAGGGAAAAATCGACAGCGTTGCTCAAAGAAGGCCTCCGTTCCTGATGCTGCGTACCAGGTTATCAGCCGGACGCTTTCAGGTCGGGACTGGGGTGCGTAGGCAAGGATTATTTGCGTGGAATCATAGATGCAATAAACGTCGATGAAAGAAAGTGGCGAGCAAGTTGAGTAAAAGGCTTGATCCACCGATGACAGTCATCGCTATCGATACATTGGTTGCCTCTGCGATGCCCCCTGCTATGGCGATGGAGATTGGCGCGATACCGGGGTTGAGTCCGTTGATGCTCATAATCCGCCCACGCATATGAGAAGGCGTGCTGCCCAGTAATAGGCTATTGCTCGCAGAGCGGAACACAGTAGAGGTTCCACCGATGCCCATTGAAATTAACGCCGCAATGACAATCCAAGATGTCCAGCCTAGGATGATGATTCCCCCAGCGTTGACCGCCGAGAACAGTACCATCGTTAGCCCCCGTCTCTTTCCCAGACCAACAGACGCAAGTACCAATCCAAATAGCACCGCACCGGCACCATCTGCTGATAGCAGCACCCCGTAAGCACCGGGCCCTGCTCCTAATTGCTCAGCAGCGAATACAGGGATAAGTGCACGACTGGCGAACCCTATCCCTTGGAGGCCGACTGCGACCGTAATAACTGAAAGAACGTCGGCGTTACTGCCAGCAAAGCGAAGGCCTTCCCACAATTCTGCAAACATTGAACGCCCTCGCTCACGGCCTTGTACAGAAGGCAAATTAAGCTTCGCGTTGATGAACTGATTACTTATAAAAATTAACGATAACGCTACGTAGGCCCACCCCGGACTTGTCACTCCAAGAGCAACTCCGACGCCTGCAGGCAACAAGAGCCTCGTGCCATTGATGGCTATTCCGTTTAGCGATAGGGCATTCACAAGGCGATGATGTGGAACAAGAGCGGGAATCGTGGAGGTTCTCAACGGCCCGTCCACCGCCATACCAAC
>CALGTL010000187.1 GCA_937901475.1 uncultured Dehalococcoidia bacterium | reverse complement strand
CGCAAGACTAAAACTCAAAGGAATTGACGGGGGCCCGCACAAGCAGCGGAGCGTGCGGTTTAATTCGAAGATACGCGAAGAACCTTACCAGGGCTTGACATGGCGCTGACCGACTACGAAAGTAGTTTTCCCTTCGGGGCGGCGTCACAGGTGCTGCATGGTTGTCGTCAGCTCGTGCCGTGAGGTGTTGGGTTAAGTCCCGCAACGAGCGCAACCCTTGCCGTGTGTTGTATTTTTCACACGGGACTGCCTGGCGAAACCAGGAGGAAGGCGAGGACGACGTCAAATCAGCATGGCCCTTACGCCCTGGGCTACTCGCACGCTACAATGGATGGTACAGACCGTCGCGATACCGCGAGGTGGAGCTAATCGGACAAAACCATCCTCAGTACGGATTGCAGGCTGCAACTCGCCTGCATGAAGCCGGAGTTGCTAGTAATCGTAGGTCAGCCATACTACGGTGAATACGTTCCCGGGCCTTGTACACACCGCCCGTCACGTCATGGAAGTCGGCAACACCTGAAATCGCTAAGCCAACCTTCGGGAGGCAGGCGCTCAAGGTGGGGCTGGTAACTGGGACGAAGTCGTAACAAGGTAGCCGTACCGGAAGGTGCGGCTGGATCACCTCCTTTCTAAAGGAGCCACTTTACATCTATTTGGTTTATCGGACTCGTTCGGTGGACCAACCTTCAAGACGTTGTTTTGATTGATTAGATGACAGGCTTCAGATCGATCGGTTCATACCAAATCTATAGGGTTATCTGTCCCTAGGTATGAAATGTTTTACAGGTCTCGTGATGGATTCACGCGAGGAATTCTATTTGCTCTCCAGCCGTTAAGGTACGTGTCACGTGTGGCACTGCCTCGCTGGGCCATTAGCTCAGGTGGTTAGAGCGCAGTCCTGATAAGACTGAGGTCGGTGGTTCGAGTCCACCATGGCCCACCAGGCTGTTAGCTGGTTTCTCCATCTGAAGTTGGTAAACCAAGTTAATGAATTGGGGCCATAGCTCAGTTGGGAGAGCGCCTGCTTTGCAAGCAGGAGGTCGAGGGTTCGAGACCCTCTGGCTCCACCAAATCTGCCATTAGCGAGGTATTTAAACCATTCGTCACTATCGATCGCAAGATCGTTTGTGTATACCAGTGTTGATCTGGTACGGAACTTTTCAAGTTGAAGACTGCATATATACTGCAAACACAGCGTTATCTCTCTTACGAGAGAGAGATAATGTTGATAGAGAATGTTGTCTCTTAAGTTATTGAGAGGCAGCATGCATAAGATTGCGTCATCTCTTTTGATTTAGGTCAAAAGAGTGCGCATCCAAGCAAACAAGCAATTAGTAGATAACACAAATATTAACTAGATCGAAAATCAGTCAGGTTTACCTGACGGATAATTGATTTAGGGAATCCTGCAAGCGTCGAGTCATATCAAGTAAGATGTGGAGCGAGCTTGACGGAGGGTCAAGTTACTAAGGGCGTGTGGTGGATGCCTTGGCGCCTGGAACCGATGAAGGACGTGGCGTGACTGCGAAAATCCTTGGCTAGCTGTCAAGCGAGCTTAACCAAGGGTATCCGAATGAGGCAACTCAGCTCAATTTATTGAGTTACCGCTGATTGAACACATAAATCAGATGGAGGGAACCGGGGGAACTGAAACATCTAAGTACCCCGAGGAAAAGAGATTATTCCCTTAGTAGCGGCGAGCGAACGGGGAACAGCCCAAACCGTCTTCTGCGGAAGGCGGGGTTGTAGGACAGCTCATATGGAGTTACAAATTGTTTCGATAACCGAAACGCCTGGGACGGCGTGCCACAGATGGTGACAGCCCAGTAAGTGACATTGAAACAACTCCGAGCTGTATCCTGAGTAGTGCGGGACACGAGAAATCCCGTATGAATCTGGGAAGACCACTTTCCAAGGCTAAATATTCCAGGCGACCGATAGCGAATAGTACCGTGAGGGAAAGGTGAAATAGTACCCCGAAAGGGGAGTGAAATAGTTCCTGAAACCGCATGCTTACAAGCAGTTGGAGCCAGTTCGTTCGCGAATTGGTGACAGCGTGCCTATTGAAGAATGAGCCAACGAGTTACGTTCAGTGGCAAGGTTAAGCGATGAGAGTCGTGGAGCCGTAGCGAAAGCGAGTCTTAAAAGGGCGAAAGTGGCTGGACGTAGACCCGAAACCGAGTGATCTACCCATGGGCAGAGTGAAGCGGGAGTAATGCCCCGTGGAGGCTCGAACCTTCCTGAGCTGCAAATCAGTTGGATGACCTGTGGGTAGCGGAGAAATTCCAATCGAACTCGGAGATAGCTGGTTCTCCTCGAAATGTATCTAGGTACAGCCTCGTGTGTTTTCTTCTGGGGGTATGGCTCTGAATGGACTAGGGGGCATAGCGCTTACCAAACCCAATCAAACCGGGAATACCAGAAGATTAGAACGCGGGAGTGAGACTGTGGGAGCTAACTTCCATGGTCAAGAGGGAAACAACCCAGACCCCCGGCTAAGGTCCCTAAATCCATGCTCAGTGTGCAAGGATGTCCAGTTGCATAGACAACCAGGATGTTGGCTTAGAAGCAGCCATCATTTAAAGAGTGCGTAACTGCTCACTGGTCGAGTGGCCGGGCGCCGACAATGTAACGGGGCTCAAGCATGGTACCGAAGCTAGGGGACCGCTTTTTAGCGGTCGGTAGAGGAGCGTTCTGTATGCGATGAAGCCGTGCGGGTGACCGTCGGTGAAGCGTACAGAAGTGAGAATGTTGGCATGAGTAGCGAAATTCAGGTGAGAACCCTGAACGCCGTAAGCCCAAGGGATCCTACGCAAAGCTAATCCGCGTAGAGTTAGGCGGGCCTAAGCCGAGGGCGAGAGCCGTAGGCGATGGACAGCAGGTAAGTATTCCTGCCCCACCATATGGGCGTTTGAGATGTGAGGTGTGACCCAGAAGGATAGACAGAGCGGGCCCTGTGGACATGGTCCGTCCCTACACCGTAGGCGTCTGATGATAGGAAAATCCGTCGTCAGGTTAAGCGGAGGGTGAGGGGGGTAGTGGAGACTTCGGTCAAAACGACTCTGTTGAGTCCATGCTGGCTAGAAAAGCATCGACATCGAGTGCATATGGTGCCCGTACCGCAAACCGACACAGGTGGGCGACGGTAAGTACCGTAAGGCGAACGAGAGAACCTTCGTTAAGGAACTCGGCAAAATAGCTCCGTAACTTCGGGAGAAGGAGCGCCCTTGTGAGTGAAGCACTTTACGTGCCGAGCATCGCGAGGGCCGCAGTGAGCAGGCCCAGGCGACTGTTTAACAAAAACACAGGTCTCTGCGAACCAGTAATGGGATGTATAGGGGCTGACGCCTGCCCAGTGCCGGAAGGTTAAGGAGATGGCTGAGAGGCCAGAACTGAAGCCCCGGTGAACGGCGGCCGTAACTATAACGGTCCTAAGGTAGCGAAAT
>CALGTL010000186.1 GCA_937901475.1 uncultured Dehalococcoidia bacterium | reverse complement strand
AGTAGAGATGGCTTTGATGATTTCCGGCGTCGCGGTAGGGAAACTTAGATTCTCGGGTACGTCGTTGGTGTCGGCCTTGGTCAATTCGGTGGTGTCGGTGGGAGTAGTGGTATCCACCCCTTCCGGCACAGCCGTAGGGGTCATGGGCTTCTGCGTGGCGAGCACCTGGTCGCTTATATCTTGACTGGATTCGTAGTGGTCCAACCACTCGTTGGCTCGCGGGCCTAGATATAGCGCCATGCTTTGGCCGTCGTCGGCCAGTCGTCCGACAAGCCCGGGGTACCGGACCGTGTCCTCGACTGCCAAACTAGCTCCTTTCGTTTCCAATTGAGTGAGGGCTTCCGCCATTTCTTCTGATTCCACTAGACGTACTCCAACCCGTTCGATCGGTATGGCCTTCAAAAGGCGGCTGCTCATGCCAGGGTCCGATTGTGTGACGCGGAGTACGCGATCATCGGCTTGCATAAACAGCATGTGTACCTTCGAGTCGACCAAAGACATTTGGTGCTGGTCGGGTTTGCCTAGGTGAGGATCCTTCTCCGTTTTGGCGTCGCTCCCGTCCATTCCGTCCACAAAATCTTGGAGGATGTCCGTTTTGGGCTCGCTTTCCTTTGTCAAAAGCTCCCATTCTTCATCCATGCCCTTGAGTAGTGGTAATGGTGGGGCTGGCCATTTCTCCTGTGCCCGTTGTTGACACTTGCGTGGGTTGTGACACTGACATTTCTCGGCAGGGAATCCACATTTGCATGTAGAGGGCTGGCGCAGATCTTGCTCGACTGTTTGTTCGGTGCGATCCACGCCATTGCTTAGGTCTCCCAGCGAGCTGGTGTCGTAGGCAGTTTGGAAGTCCTTGGCTGAGGCTCCTCCCACATGTGACAACCACTTCATATGCCGTCCATGTACTTGTCGGTACATAGCCTGGTAGGTCGCGCTGCGAGCAGTCTTGAGTACGAACTGTCGGTAGTGCGAGTAGTCGAGGGGGCCCGTTGTCCGAAGTAGGTAGCTCCCTTTTCTCTGAGGGTCATCGTAGCTCCTTGGTTGTCCTTTGCCCACAGCTCGGCTGTGTAATATGAAATCTCTCACGGCTTCGCTGAGGGCCCATTGTATTGGCGTTTGTCGCTCGTCGATAGCGTCCACAGGTGCCACCATATTGGACGTTCGTCCCGACCGGAGACTTTCAGCGCGGTTCGGATGTTTGGTGCATCCTATACGTCCGATGGTACGACCATCGCTCATGGGAGCGTCATCTGGTCCACTGGCATGTTCGTCGCCATGTTCTGGCAGGTAAGTCTGGTAGCGTTGATGTTGCTGTGGGTACTGTGATAGACGGTGTGGGTTGTCCCGTTCTTGTGCCCAGTGTACATTTTTCTTGTCCGACCGTTCCCAGTTGAGGGAGGAGGTGCTTGCTGTAGGCACTGCAGATTTTTGAATTTTCATTTGCAGTACCTGCCCTTCCCCCCCGTCAATCTGGTGTCGGCCACCGTCCCGGTGCTGGTAGCACGCGAGTTGGTGCAGTCGCTGACTGTCTTCAGCCTGCTTGGTTAGTTGAATGCGTTCTCTCTCGTTGTTGATTGAACCGTTGGTGTAAGTAGCCATGGTGACTTGGCAGGCCCAGTGGTGGTAGTCAGCTTGGTGTGCCCAGTATCCTTTGTACGACTCGGTTATACGGTATATGGCAGAGCGTAGGCTGTCATTGTCGTCCAGCGCGTAGTCTAGACCGACAATCATAGTCGTGGCTGCCAATTGTACCGTGCTCTTAGCCGGGTCCGTCAACAACGGTGTTCGTGTGACGATCCCTCGGCCAAACATCCTAGTTTCGAGGTTGCCATCGTCTGAGCGTGCTTGGTATGCCATAGTGCCTTTATGGCAGAAGATTTGAGCTTCCACGGACGCTAGGAAAGGCATTCCCAGTATGAGAGAGCAACTTCCTAGGTCCACATCCACCACGAGTGCGTCGGTGTGGCATTCGCGATTGTTGTGAATGAAACGATAATTCTTGATCGTCCCTAGTACTGGCAACTTGTTGCCGCCCACCCCGAAGGTGTCCGTGGTGACGGGTTCCAAAGTTTCCAGTAATTTCGGCTGTGTCTTCTGCACCAATCGTTTCTCGATGATGCTCGGCGGTCCACATCCCGTGTCCACAATGCAGGCGATGTTGACTCCAGTTTCGGGGTCAATCACCGTGTCCATGATCGTGTACGACTGCGTGGGCGTAGTCTCGGGGTCACTGTCCACTGCGTAGCTGAAAGCTGGTGCGTCGGCTCCGGCCTTGTCTGTAGACCAAAGCTCTGGTCGCTTGGCCCAGTGTTCGTTGGCTAGAGTGATAACGCTTTGCACGTCGGAGAAGTTCTTGTCCAACGAGCTAGGCGGTTGATGACTGGTGGTAGTCGTGATGACGTCACCTTCACCATCGTCCTCACTCGGGTTTGTCCACGCGTGTTGGACTTTACCGAGTGGGGTGCGGTTGACGCCCTTGACGAAACTGGGTACAGCATTCGTCTGGGCATCTGGACTCTCCCTTCTCAGGTCCTTGAGTGTAGTTGTCTCGGCGCGGTTACCCTCCGCGTTCTTATTAATGGTTATGGCAGTTTGTTTGTAGGGGCTGCCACCCCTTAGCGAAAACTTTGCTGTTTGGATCCATTACGGCCGCTGTTTGACTTCCACGCTTGCTTTCCCTTCCCGCTGCTGGTGGGGCGTGCAGATTCTCCTTGTGGGGAGAATTGGCGCACCAGGCTGTTCACCGTTGCCACTCGTCGATGCACAGCTCTTGCGTTTCCGGGATGCGTAGCCTTGGAAGCATTCGATGGGGGCAATTTGTGACTCTTAGCCCACTTCTCCTTGTACATCACGTGTAGAGGTTGTCCTGGTTTCCACGCACTGGTATGTTCTTTCAGCTTAGGGCAATTCAGTAGTCCGTGTCCAAGAGTAGTCCTCTTGGAGGCCACGGTGTCCATCGTGTCACAGAAAGGGCACACGACCTGCCCGTGCAGCTTGTCGTATTCGGTGAATGAGTACTTCACCTCCAATGGGTTTAGGGTCTTTGGATCCAAATCTCCCATTTGAAATAACGTGCGGGTACGCATAGCTCGCATCATCGCGAGGCTCTTCTCTGACCACTCCACTCGCCCGTCGGGACCACGAGGTCGGTCTGACTTGTAGTCGGCCGTGCGGCTCTCGTCCGTCCGCTTGATGTGGGATTCCATGAGAGCAGCATTGAGAGGCACCCGCTTGGGGCCTAGAGCTGTCTCAATGGCTTGTTTGATGGAAGGAGTGTCTTTTCTGTCTCGGTCATACAACTGCAGCACTCGTGAGGTTGGAAGTGCTTTGGTAATTCCGCTCTCGCGGCACTG
>CALGTL010000185.1 GCA_937901475.1 uncultured Dehalococcoidia bacterium | reverse complement strand
GACTCAGAGGTAACGCTGATATGGGACGACCCAGCGACAGGAGTCCGCTGTAAGGCTCGTATCGACCGTCTACCACACGACGGAGCATTGGGTGTTGGAGACCTCAAGACAACTAAGGATGCGTCTAAGAGGGCCTTCGCAAAGTCTCTGTGGGCATATGGCTACCACAGGCAGGCAGCGCATTACCTTAACGGGCTAGAAGTGCTGGGCTACAAGCGGCACGGGTTTACCTTCGTCGCTGTGGAGAAAGAGCCGCCGTACGGCGTGGCGGTCTACGCAATCGACAGTGGCTCCATTGACGCAGGAGATCACCAGCTAAAAAGGCTGTTGCAGGAATACAAGCAGTGCAACGAAAGCGGGGTGTGGCCCGCGTATCCTACTACCACACAAGATATTGCTATTCCACCGTGGGCTTTCTCAGAACTGGACAAGGAGTAATTATGACAACCGCAGGCGTAAAGCTCTTCGAGCGCAAGTCTTTATACCACAGCAATCTCGTGTACTACACGGGAGACAACCCCGACGGGCTGCCGTGTCAGTTAACGACAAGCGTGATCGCAAGTAAGGACGGCGGAAAGATTGTAAAAATTCAGCCGATGGGCGATCCGGATGACTACTGGGTAAAGCTAGAGAACGAAGTAGTAGAGAGTGCTTTTGCCTCTGTGCCCAAAGATACATGGGTAACACTGCAGGCGTATGGTTCCCGTGACGCAGCGACTGTTGCTATCACAGGAGCAGACGGTACGGTGTTCGCGGCAAGTGGTGCCTCAGAAGATACGGCTGGCCCGGCGTTCTCGCCGCCGCCTCCGTCGTTTACGCCTACGCCTACGCCGAAGCTGGTAACGACGACCATGGCCTCGCCTGTAGTTGCGGCTCCAACCTTTACGCCACCACAACCCCGTGATGCAGCAGCTGATATGGTGGACGCGCTGGTTAGGGCGAACTCCGTCATGGTTAAGTACCAGCAAGCAACCGGAAAGGAGTTAGACGAACACACACGCGCACTAGGTGTGTCGCTGTTCATTGAGGGCAATCGGTAATAATCAGTGCCCCTTTATGAGACAGACGGGGACAGGCTACACGAAGAGCGCGTAGCCTTGGTGACCGGGGAGGCGTGGGGCATGACGGCCCTGCGCCTCCCTGTGCTATCAGAACCCTGTGACTACCTACTGCACAGAGACGGAGTGGTAGCTGCGCTCATGGAGATCAAGCGACGGACAACGGCATCGGACACCTATCGCACCTACATGCTGAGTGTGCGTAAGGTGAACCAGATGTGCGATATAGCGAACGCCATGCGAATTGAGGCTTGGGTAGTCGTTGAGTTTTCCGATGGGATATTTTGCGCGAACGCACACGACATGAGCAGGTGCCCTGTGTACCACGGAGGGCGCTACGACAGAAGCGACTCCACTGCCATAGAGCCTATGTACCACATGGAATACACACAGCTACGGAGGGTTGAATGAGCAAGGGATTAAAGAAGCTACAGGAGATAGACGCAGAGCTAGGCCGCGCACTGGTGGACACATGGGGGGAGGTTCGTGCTGCGCTGGACCGATTCGATGAGCTTATTAAAGCCATACCAACTGGTACTATGAGCAATGGAGCCGAGGCAGCGCGTCTGTCGATTATGCACCGCGTCGAGGAAATCGACGAACGCATCACGAACGCACTGAAAAGTATCCATGAGAAGCATGGCGTTTCCCCGGAGGACGCTCGCCATCAGCGGAAGTAAGTCACGCAACAAGGGTGCTGCGTGGGAAAGGGAGTGCGCCAAGCTACTCACGCAGATGACGGGTGTCGAGTGCAAGCGCAGGCTAGAGCAGTATCGTTCGGGCGGGGCTGACATCGACACAACCCTACCGATCAGCGTCGAGTGCAAGACAGGCTACCAGATCGGCAGCAACACGATCCGTGCTGCGCTGCAGCAGGCTCGTGAGGGTGCAGAAAACCTAGAGCTACCGTTCGTGTGGGTGAAGCAGAACGTAAAGGGCAAGTCGCCCGAGCGCTACGTTGTTATGGATGAAGAGACGTTCCTGCCTATGCTACTGGCGCACTTGGAAAACGTGATTCCATAAGTGAAGGGCTGGCTGCATACTTATGCGGACTCTGCCTCTTTCATGGCGGCTACGATAGCAGGGACCATCTTCTCAAGCGAACGTCCACCCATGTAGCCGCCGAGTCCAATTTTAATCACTGCCCATAACTCTTCTGGCAACTCTGCGGGACCGACGCCGAACCAATGCAGCACGATCAGCGCAAGGAACGTGAGCATGGTGATCGGACGCCAGCTACGGGTGATCCAACTGGAACTGTTTGCCTCTGCTACAATGACACTTGACTGCGCTGCGAGTCGTGCTTGTTCGTAGCCTATAGCCTCCGATATGACAGTGGCTTGGATCTGCAGCAGTTTCTCTTTCGCGGCCAGCCGCTCACTGTCGCTAGTGTGTAGTGCGTCAACTAATTCCGTGGCTGGCTGCAGTATGCCGAGCAGCCTCGAGACGATCCCCATTACAGTAGCTCGAAGTGAGGGAGGTCGCGGAATCCGGTGTCCTTGGTCTCTGTGTCGGAGTTCCAATCGCCGCCCCAGCGCACCTTGATGCCCATGCGTGATGCCACGCCCAGCACAAAGCCTGCAAAGTAGACCATGCGTTCCTCGTCTCTCCAGTTGATCGGATACGGGACAACATCTACAGCCATAGACGGTTTCTCGCCATCGACACCTTGGTGCTTTGAGAGCTTCACGACGCCGTCGCAGTTCGTGACGATTTTTCCGGGCATCGTGCGGCCCTGTGCGTAGAGGCCAGCCTGCACTTCACGGGTCCTGTGTCCGAATACAATGGTGCAGTCAAATGTTTTGACTACCTCGTCCATTAACAACCGTAGGTTGTCGTGGCACGTAGACAAGCGCTCCGTTGATGTCTCTCCGAACTTGGGCATTATCTGGACGCCTCCATGCGTCTGTCGATCTTACGACGGGCTTGGTTGTAAGTCAGGCTGACGCCTGCAATCGCTGTCGTGAGTTCTATCGTCATGCGCTTTTTAGTTTCTTCGTCCAGCTGTGAAGAGAATCTAATCTGCCTGCGGGCTGATGTCAGTTGGTCGATGCGGTTTTTGAAGCCGCGTCCCATCTGATACATAGCTACCGCCTGCTGCAGTTCGGGGTCCTGCATCATGCGCTGTGCTGCTGCAGGGTCTTCCCGCATCCTGCGCTGCAAGCCATTCCACTGCTCAAGTGTCTCACCGAAGGTCTCCCGAAAGTCCGACTCGTGCTGTGTTACTAGCTGGTCATTGGTCTGGAAGTCTCGCACACCGTAGCGTAGGCGGCTGGGTGCTGCTGGCCTGTCGTCCCAGCCCATGTTACGGGCGGCTTCCGATGCAACCCTGACCGCTTCGGTGCCGAGCGTACCCGTGTATCCACGGATAGCGAAGTCTACCTTAGCCGGGCTGTCGAACCCTGCACCAATTAGGATATGCGACACAACGGGCAGCTTGAGCATACCCATAGCAACCGAGCTAGTGTATGGAGTCTGCTGGTCCGATTGGGGTATGTCCATCCATGGGAGCGGATCTATGGGCCTTCGTCCAAAGATATCGTATCCGTGGTCCCCTGCGTTGGCCTGCATGATGGGGCCGATGGGAAGGGGGAGGCTGGGGGACATGAAGCTACCGGCGAAGCCGAGCGTGATGTCCCCGAGTTCGCCCATGCTTTCAGCCAACGTCAGCTGCGCACCGATCTTATCGTACTCTGCCATGATGTCCATAGCACGTTCGGGGATCGACGCGAACATGTAGCCAAGCTCAAAGGGTTTGGCGCCACGGTAGAAGCCTTCGGTCTCACTACCTATCCCCAGTGACGAAAGGATTTTCTTCGGGATAAGCCAGTAGCTGTTGCGCTCCCACTCAGGACGGGCGTTATACGCTGCAGCGGTCTCTGGGTCTGCGTGGTTCATCTGCCACAGCAGGAGAGACGGGGCCATGATGGTTGCGGCTGCTATGGGTGCGGTTGCCGGGTCAGCCACCATGCGAGCGAGCTTGTCCATCCCTAGTATCATGGGGTTGAGGAACGGTGTGCCCTTGGTGATAGCCTTGACTGTCTTGGAGGAGCCGCGCACGGCAAAGTCTAGGCCGAGGTCCCGAGACTCAAAGATATTATCGGTGCGCTTGAAGTGCGCTAGGCGTGGAGCCGTTTCAATTGCCGCACCCGCCCTTGTTATAGCGTTAAACGCGTCCGAGATGACATTACCTTGTTGGGATGGTGTGACGGTGCGCTTTGCGGACGCGAGCATGGCATTGATGGGCTGCATAATAATACCGATGGCATCACCCCACCCTTCCGGCTCTATGATGTCCGAACGATCCACACCCGAGTCGAGTAGATCCTGCAGCATTCGCTTGGCGTCTTTCTCTGTCGAAGAGTAGAGGCCGAACTGCCCGCCGCCCTCGCGGTGGAACCGGTTGAGGTTCTGTCGGTTCCCTCCCATGCCCGCCATGAGCGCTCCTGTGCCCAGTGCCCTGCCCGCCCCCGCACCCAGCGCGACCTTCGCCATGGTGCCGGTGAAGCCATCGTCCTCTTCCGCGCTCATATACCCAGCGAGACCACCTGTGACCATGCCTATGTTGTGTGGACCCACGATGTCATTGAGCGCCCCTGCCACCCGGCCCGCATGGGCCAGCATGTGCGGGGCACCAACGAACGCAACACCCTTTGTAGCGCCCTCGAAGTAGCTATCGTCCTCGTCTTTCAGGGCGGCCCCACTTACTGCACCAATCGCAACCTGCTTGGTGCCGGTCAGGCCCGGTACGCGCTTTTGTAAACCTTCGTTAAGTGGCGTCTGAACCGCTGACATGAAGTAGTCACGGATACCGTTGCGTAGCGGGAACACGGGGTTGTGTGTGACACCACCCTGCATAAACCTACGGGACGAATCCGCTATCCGCATGACAAGACCGTCACTCGTTTCCTTTGTGAAGGCGGTCCACGAATCCAACAGGTCGGGGTCCTCGATGCGATAGTAGTACTTCTCGCCACCACGGATCACGGAGATAGTCTCGCCGTACAGTGGTTCGGTCGGCTTCTTCTTGCCCACCGGGATGACAAACTTCTTCATCGCATCACTGTCGTCCGTCAGCTGCGCTACGACATTACCCAGACGCTGCCGTGCTACGGTGTGGTAGGTCTCGTACGTGTCCTTGATCGCCTGTTCGTACGGGTTAACCAGTATGGCCTCGTTGATCTTGTCGGTCATAGTACGAAGGCCCTCATTGGTGGGCGCGTAGATGCTACCACCAAGGGGATTGTCTCTCAGCTGCGAAATCTCTGCAGGCAAGAACGGGATGTAGTTCTGTCCCTGATCTCTGAGCGCTCTGTATTGGGCGTTCGACAAGAGGCCCTCGTTGTACTTCATGTCAAGCAGATCACGGTAGTACGCTTGCAGTGCGTCAGCTGAGTCCTCCACATCAAGGTTGCCCTCGAAGTGGGCTATCGTCTCTAGGGCGTCTATGATCTGTTCGTCGGTGAGCTTGTCGGGGAATGTCTCTTCGAGTTCCAGCAGGCGTCGGGCTCGCAGAAGTGCTGCACCTGCATCAAGGTGCTCCTCGTTGTCTCGAACCAACTCGCCTAGCCGCTGGTTAATATGCAGTTCCGCCTCTGCTGCAGCACCACGCACCTCTGCTGCTGCATCACGGGCTGCTGTGCCACCGCCTGCTATCTTGTCCGTCTTCTCGATACCCAGAACATTACGGGATATCTTCTGTCTAGCTCGCTCAAGCAAACTAAGTAGCCGCTCGTCCTCACGGAACGCACGGGTGGCCTTTCCACCCTTGTGCTGCCGCCCGAACATACGCTTCACTGCATCGGGCGTGGCCGGATCAGCCAAGATCGCCCCATCACCTGAACCGAACGTGGGTGACTCAGCTGCTGCGTTCTTGGCGTCCTGTCGAGCCGCAACGCGGTCAGAGATACTGGTGCGTGCTGCAGCAGCCTGTTTCTTGATGGCCGGGGCGAACCTCTTTGCTACCGAGGGGGCACCTGCACCTATCGCAGCGCCCATTAGGAAGCCTGTGTTCTCGCCCTCTTCGTCTGTCATGTACCCGGCCACGCCACCGAGGAGCCCAGTGCCTACACCACGGCTGCTGTATAGCGTGGTACCACCGGAGCGTACGTTGGCTGCCAGCTTGGGGTCGATGTCGAAGTACCAGCCCTGCGTTCCGTCTTCCATCGTGAAGCGCTTGGGCTTCGTGCTGATGCCGAACCGCTTGCCGTACTTGGCTACCACGCCGGGGAGGATCTCGTCGTAGAATCCCTTCATCCCCTCGCCATCGCCAAAGATCTCACTCCCCTTGATGGACAAGCCCTTAGCGGGGTCGGGTGCGGTGGGCATAGCATCGAGCTTCTGTTTGTACGCCCTCCACTCGTCTACAGTCTCGCTGCTCCAATTACGAACATTGCCCGCCCCGCCATTGTGCATCTCAAGGTCTGAAATCTCACCCTCAAGGTTGCTCCGCTTCGAGGCTATGATCTGCGCGTCCTCGTCGAAACGCGGAGGGGCCTCCTTCACGATGCGCTTTGCGGCATTTTCACCGAAGGTTGTAGCCAAGTCCTTTTGGGCATACGTGCTAACCGTGGGTGTGCCCCCGTCAGCGGGGTAGACCGTGACCTCCCACTCTGTGTCGAACGCACGGGTGGATTCAATGCGGTCCACGCTGGCTGCGGTGTACTTGTCGTACCGCTTGGCCTGTGCCTCGCCGCCGATCACTGCTATACGGGACTGACCCGCAGCTACCGCACGGTCGATGGCCCGCTTGATGCCCAGCAGCGACCACTCGCTTGTGTCCTTGTATGGAGAATCCCTGACCCCCCCACGGTTGTTGCGCATCCAGACTTTGCGTCTCTTAATTAGGGCGTAATGGCTTTCTTGTGCGCGGTGGTGTTCGATGCGCTGGGCTTGGGTGGGATTGTCGTACTTGGACTTACGGAGCAGCTCGGCTGATTCTTCTATTGCCTCGTCCCCGATCGAAGGGTCCACCGCGGTGGTTCGGTACCCCTGCCTCCTCCCGTCCTGATGTAAGTCGCTCTGTAGCTCGTCGATCACGGTTGCATTGACGCCGTCGATCTCGTTGCTATGGACGCGGAGGTGTACCAGTACGTCCTGTTCTGCCAAGCCGTCGCCGTCGGACCAGTGACGGCTCTTGTGTGACTCCATGCCCTCAAGGCGTTCGGGGATCGCACCAAGCGATATGCGGATTTCTTCGTAGTCCGTGCCTCCGGGGGTGATGAGTTCCTTGTCGGGGTATGTGAGACCTGATGTGGGATGGGGTTCCTGCTCATACGCAGCAATTCGTTCGTCCATTGCTTCATTGCTGTAGTCCAACATGTCGTCATCTATACTGTCTTCCCGCGACCTCCCGCCCTTTGTGACCGTCTCGGACAGCTCTAGCCCGTTCTGCTCCAAGAACCCGTTGATGTCGTCCATGTGGACAGAGGTCTCGCCCTTGTCCGCTAGGAACTGACGAAGGCCCGTCCACTCCATCTCACCCGACTTAGCGGAGCCCTCAAGTATCTTGGCCCACTGCACAGCAGGTAGCTTCGCGGTATAGGAGCCAGCCAAACGCTTCGCCCCAGTGTGTGCTACAGCGCCCTCAAGCCGGGAGACCGCACCGAACTTACCGAACGCTTTTGCGGGTACGCCCACTGCGGCACCAGCGAGCAAGGTGCCGTAGGCTTGTGCCTCTGGGTCGTCTGACAGCAGGGCTGCGCCGCCTAGTGCTGCACCTGCGGCACGGGCACCTGCGGCTTGGTACTTGTTGAGTCGGCTGCCGGGCTCAACCGGTGGCACCTCGCTGGCCTTGGTGGACAAGGGGGTGCCCCGTGCCTCCATCATTTCAACGAGGTCTGGGTGCGGGGTGAACTCGTCGGGTACGCCCTCGCCCCTGAGCCCGCCTAGCCGCGAGGGTTCGTCGCCTGTGAGCCGCTGGATGTCCGTGAACTCCGGTTCGCTCGTCGCATCGAGGCCGCGACCAGACCAAGTGCGCCACTCGCCCATAGAGGACACCTTCTCACCGACGACATCTTTGTTGCGGGGCCGTACTGTGAGTACGTCTATCTGGCTGGGATCGAGGTCGCGGAGGGCGATGGCGTCAGAGCCGAAGTACAGGGGGTCCATGGGGCCGCCCGCCCAATCCCTAGTTAGCGAGAAACCCTTGTACAGGTCCAGAAGATACTCCGCTGCAGCATCGGGATCATCGGCTGCGTCAACATAATAAACGGCGTCCCGTCCGAAATTCTGGGTACTCATTATCTCGACGCCCGCAGGCACTTCGTCTACCGGGGACACTTTTTGGATCTTGCCCTTATGCGCCTGCTGCAGTGGAATGTCGTCGGCGCGGTCCCAGCCCCCTGTGTACGGCTTAGATGCGTTTGTTCCCTGCCTAGCTTCCATCATCATGCGAGTTACGGCCCTATCTAGGGGCATGTTCAGTAACTCGTTAACCTCACGGAAGGACGCGGCAATACTTTCTGCAACATCGGGGTCCC
>CALGTL010000184.1 GCA_937901475.1 uncultured Dehalococcoidia bacterium | reverse complement strand
CAACCAGAGGCAGTTGCTGAAGAGGTAGTTGCTGAAGAGGTAGTTGCTGAAGAGGCAGTTGCTGAAGAGGCAGTTGCTGAAGAGGCAGTTGCTGAAGAGGCAGTTGCTGAAGAGGCGGCGAGCGGGAAAATTGAGAGTACTGAGGACACGGAAGAGGAGAAGAGGTCGTGATTCAACCACAGACACGCCTCGCCGTGGCCGATAACTCAGGTGCGAAGCAGATTATGTGCTTCAACATCCCTGGCGGATCGGGCCGTCGCTACGCACGAGTCGGCGATGTAATCGTTGGCTCCGTGAAGGTCGCGCAGCCGAATAGCGCGGTGAAAAAAGGCGAAGTTGTTCGTGCCGTTGTCGTGCGAACAACCTCAATTACTAAGAGGCCCGATGGTTCCACTATCCGCTTCGACGATAATGCGGCGGTAATTTTGGGGACTGGTGAAATGCCTCGCGGAACTCGCATTTTCGGGCCGGTTGCTCGTGAGTTGCGAGAACGTAATTTTATGCGAATTGTTTCGCTTGCACCGGAGGTGCTATAGCTATGGCAGCTCGTCTCAAGCGTGATGATGAGGTGATGGTGATCCGGGGCCGTGATAAAGGGCGCCGAGGAAAAATTCAGCGCATGTTCCCTGACAAAGACCAAGTTCTTGTCGAGGGCTTGAACATGGTGAAGCGCCACTATAAAGCTGGAGTCCAGGGGCGGCAGGCGGGCATTGTTGAGAAAGAAATGCCTTTGAATGCTTCCAAAGTCATGCCGATTTGCCCTTCGTGCGATAAGCCGACCCGGGTTGCGGTGAAGATTCTGGATGACGGTGCGAAGTCGCGTGTGTGCAAACGCTGTGAGGGGATGCTCAATTGAGCGAAGAAGAACAACAGAGCATAGAGCAGGCTGCTTCGGCCGAAGGCCAAGAAGCGGGGCCTGCCGCTACATCTGAAAAACCAAAGAGAACTCGGAAACCTTCTGCAACAGCAGCAGGCCTGAGCAATACATCTTCAAATGCTGCGAAGCCTGTTCAGTCAGCGAGCACTCGGTCTAAGACTGCGCCTGCTAAAGCTGCGTCTGATAAAGCTGCGTCTGCTAAAGCTGCGTCTGCTAAAGCTGCGCTTGCTAAAGCTGCGCCTGCTAAAGCTGCGCCTGCTGCAAAAAAGACGTCCCCCACGAAATCTGCGAAACGAGCAGTTGCAGTTAGGACTGCACCGAGGCTCCAACTCCAGTACGAGGGTGAGATTAAAGGCCAGCTGATGCAGGAATTCGGCTACAAGAGCGGAATGCAAATACCTGCGGTGAAGAAGGTCGTGGTCAATGTTGGGCTCGGTGAAGCGCTAACTAACGCTAAGGCGCTGGAAACGACGCCTGCTCAAATTGCGGCAATCACTGGTCAGAAACCAGTGATTACCAAGGCCCGGCGCTCAATTGCCGGCTTCAAGCTCCGTGAAGAGCAGCCGATTGGCGTGATGGTTACGCTGCGCGGGCGCCGGATGTATGAATTCTTGGACCGAGTAATCAGTATGGCGTTGCCTCGTATCCGCGACTTTCGCGGAGTCTCACGCAAGGCATTCGACGGTAACGGTAATTACTCATTAGGACTCCGGGAGCAAATCATGTTCCCTGAGATTGACTACGGGACGATTGATAGGGTTCGCGGTATGCAGATTGTGATTACGACGAGTGCGCATTCGGATCCTGAAGGATTTCGATTGCTTGAATTGATGGGAATGCCTTTCGCTCGAGAAGGGCAGACGCGCTAACTAGCGCGCTGAGAGGGAGAACGTGGCGAAGAAGAGCAAGATTGCAAAATGGAAGCGTGAACCACCTTTTAAGGTCCGCGCTATGAACCGATGTGGGCGGTGTGCTAGGCCTCGTGCTTACATCCGCTTCGCTGGACTATGCCGGATCTGCTTCCGTGAACTCGCGCTGAACGGAACGCTCCCTGGCATACGTAAGGCGAGCTGGTAGGAAGAGGAGACGAAATGCCACCGACCGATCCAATAGCGGACATGCTTACGCGTATCCGTAACGCACAAATGGTGAACCACCCATCCATTGAAATGCCTTCATCTAAGACGAAGGCATCGATTGCCGACATCCTTAAACGCGAGGGATACATTGAAGATCTTGAGGTGGTAAAAAAAACACCTCAAGACGTGCTTCGCATCCGACTCCGTTACAACGAGCAGCAAAAGCCTGCGATTGCTGGTTTGAAGCGGGTGAGTAAACCGGGGCTGCGCGTTCACGTGCAACGTAAAGATGTTCCTCGCGCCTTTGGTGGTGTGGGTATTTCGATCGTTTCAACATCACATGGAATCATGACTGGGCTTGATGCCTACCGTAAAGGTGCTGGCGGGGAGCTCATGGCATATGTCTGGTAGGAGCGTTCGATGTCACGTATAGGAAAGAAACCGATTGTGCTCCCGGCTGGAGTCACCGTCGAAATCACGGATAGCGAAGTGGTCGTGAAAGGTAAGGGCGGCGAGCTTCGCCAGACTTACAACACAGATATGACGATTCGCGAAGAGGGCGGTTCAATCTTGGTTGAGCGTCCGTCCGATCGTAAAGAACACCGCGCTATGCACGGTTTGTACCGCTCGCTGGTTGCGAACATGGTAACTGGAGTGAGTGATGGCTTCACCCGGACACTGGACCTTGTGGGGTACCGAGTCCAGGCACAAGGCCTCTCTATCAACCTCCAAATTGGGTACAGCCACCCGGTGGTAATAGACCCAATGGAGGGCGTGGCTTTCGAGGTAGAAGGTAACAACCGCGTGCACATACGCGGTACGGACAAGCAAATTGTCGGGGAAATGGCGGCTCGCATACGGCGCCTGCGGCCCCCTGACGCGTATAAAGGAAAGGGTATCCGCTACCTCGGCGAGCGCATCACGCTCAAGGCTGGTAAGTCGGGTGCTAGGGGGGCAGCGTAGTAATGGCTAGGACTAAGACTCCGTATGCAGCACGTATAGTGCGGCACAAGCGGCTTCGACAGACGGTAGTCGGGACGCCTGAACGCCCCAGACTTAACGTATTCCGCAGCGCACGGCATACCTATGCTCAAGTGATTGACGACTCAGCCGGGCACACGCTCGCGGCTGCTGGCACGCTTGAGTTGTCGGGTGATGCATACGCCAAGACAGATGCGGCGCGAGAGGTCGGCAAATTGGTTGCTGAACGCGCGAAGGCAAACGGTGTGAAGAAGGTCGTTTTCGACCGCGGCGGTTACCAATACCATGGCCGTGTTAAGGCGCTGGCCGAGGCTGCCCGAGAGGAGGGTCTAGAGTTTTGACCCAGCAGAATGATCGCAATCGGTCGAATAATCCCAATGATCGTAATCGCTCAAACAACAACGAGGATGGATCAGACATGCAAGAGCATGTCGTTGCTATCCGGCGTGTGGCGAAGGTCGTCAAGGGTGGTCGCCACTTAACGTTCAACGCAATGGTTGTAGTCGGGGATGGCCAAGGCCACGTCGGAGCTGGTCTGGGTAAAGGTAGTGCTGTACCAGACGCGGTGCGTAAAGGCACGACAATCGCTAAGAAAAACCTAATCACGGTCCCGTTGGTCGGTAGTACTGTGCCTCACCGCGTGAACGCGCACTTCGGTGCTTCAGACGTGATTATCAAACCAGGACAGCCTGGCTCTGGTGTTAAAGCCGGCGGTGCGGTTCGCGCAGTGATGGAAGCTGCGGGCGTCCGTGACGTGGTTACCAAAGCTTTGGGAAGCCGTAATCCAATCAATGTTGTTAAGGCAACATTAGTGGGATTGGCTTCTATGCAAAATAAAGAAGGCGACAACGCTGATCAGAGTGCTCACGGGGCAGTCTTGCCGCCGATTTCGCCCGAACGCCGAGGACCCCTGCGCCGCGAGGGCGGAGGCGGTTTCAGAGGGCGCGATAGGGATCGAGATCGTAGGCCTGCTGCACCTCGGCCTGGAGCACCGGCATACGCAGGTGCGCCAGCAGCAGCACCAACAACGGCAGAAGCAACACCTGCCACAGTAATAGAAACACCTGCGCCGGCGGAAGTGCCAGCAGCAGCACCACAGGCTTCAACCGATGTCTAAGATTCGTATCAAATGGGTTCGTAGCCAGATTGGTTACTCCGCTGATCAGCGGAGGACAATTCGTGCGCTCGGGCTGAAAAAATTACAACATTCCGTTGAACACGAAGATTCTGCAACCATTCGCGGCATGGTCCAAAAAGTTCGGCACATGATTGCGGTAGAGGAGGCGTAGCCATGCAAGTACATGATGTGAGACCTACGTACCCCCGTCAGGAGCGTAAACGTGTCGGGCGCGGTAATGGCTCTAAGGGAACGTACTCTGGTAAGGGCATGAAAGGCCAAAAGGCCCGTTCTGGCGGCGGAGTGCGGCCAGGATTTGAAGGTGGTCAGAACCCTCAGATTAAAGGACTCCCGATGATGCGGGGATTCCACAACCCTTTCAGGGTGGAGTATCAGGTAGTAAATTTGGCTCGTTTGGAAGAGCTTCCAGCCGATATCACCGAGATTACGCCGGTAATGCTGGCATCTCTCCGTGTGGTTCGTCACGCAGATAAGCCAATCAAAGTTCTTGGTGAAGGCGAAATCACTCGTTCTCTTCAAGTGAAGGCAACTAAGTTTTCCGGTTCCGCTCGGGCCAAGATAGAGGCCGCTGGCGGATCTGTGCTGGAGGGCTAGCAGAGTGCGAGTAGGCCAGACCGCTGCACAACAGGGCCCGGGTAGGCCGGCACTGATTCAAGCGATGATTGATGCGTTTCGCACGCCTGATCTTCGCGGACGAATCCTTTTCGTTCTGGGCATGTTAATACTGTTCCGAGTGCTCGCACATATCCCTGTTCCTGGGGTCGACCGCGAGGCGCTGGGGAACCTACTCCAAGGCAATAACTTGGTGGCGTTCTTCGATTTGTTCAGTGGTGGAGGCTTGCGGAACCTCAGCATCGCTGCGCTGGGGGTTTTCCCTTACATCACGGCTTCTATCGTGGTGCAGGTGTTGATTCCGGTTCTGCCGAGGCTGAGTGCTATAGCAAAAGAAGGTGAATCTGGTAGAGCACGCATCAACCAGATCACGCACTGGCTCGCAGTGCCGATTGCGTTTTTCTCTGGGTACGGACAACTTATGCTGTTTGCTCGATCAGGTGTTTTTACCCACGACATCACCTTGTTTGGCGCGGGCTCGCTTGAGACGTTGACGATTGTTATTTCCTTCGTCGGTGGCACGATGCTTTTGATTTGGATGGGCGAGCTCATAACTGAACGAGGTATCGGTAACGGCATCTCTATCATTATTTTTGGCGGCATCGTTTCGGGGTTGCCGAGCCTGATTGGCCAGAGCTTCTTAGCCCGTGACAACATCAGCGGACTATTTATTCTCGCTGGTGTCGGCCTGATCCTCATTTTCCTCATCGTGATGTTTAATGAAGCACAGCGACGTATTCCTGTGCAGTACGGACGCAGCGTGTTTCGTGGCGGACGCATGTACCGTCAGACTGGGGCGACGCATTTGCCTCTACGAGTTAATTCTGCTGGGATGATCCCGTTGATTTTTGCATTCAGCATCATGGTGATCCCTGGGACTTTGGCTCAGTTCTTTGCAGATCCATCCTCCGACAGTTTCATGTCAAGTATCGCTTTGTTCTTTTCTACAGTGCTCGCACCGACATCAGTGTGGTACTGGGTAATGGTATTTATTCTGGTGGTGGTGTTCACGTTCTTCTACACCTTAGTGGTGTTCCAGCAACAGCAATTGGCGGAAAATCTTCAAAAGAACGGTGGATTTGTACCTGGCGTGCGACCTGGTGTCCACACGCAGCAGTACCTAAACCGTGTGATTCTACGAATTACCTGGGGAGGAGCATTGTTCCTCGGGTTCGTAGCGATTCTCCCATTCTTCTTCACCAGTGTTACCGGGGTACAGGCGCTGACGCTCAGCAGCACTAGTTTGCTGATTATGGTTTCAGTTGCGCTGGATACGATGCGACAGCTTGAGTCGCAACTGTTGATGCGGAACTATGAAGGCTTTTTGAAGTAGTGCGTATTGTTCTTTTAGGCGCCCCCGGTGCAGGTAAAGGTACGCAGGCGAGTGTTATCGCCAGCAGGAATGGTGTTGCTCATGTGGCTTCGGGAGACCTCTTCCGGAAACATTTGGGCGAAGGTACTGAGTTAGGCAAGCTTGCGAAGACGTTTATGGACAAGGGAGACCTAGTACCAGACGACGTTACCGTGAAGATGGTGCTTGAACGAATCGGCGAGCCGGATGCCCTCGGTGGCTACGTTCTTGATGGTTTCCCGCGGACGGTCGCGCAGGCCAATGCACTAGACGTAGCGCTGAGGGGTGCAAATCAAGCTTTGGATGGCACACCGTTGGTTGAAGTGGGCACAGAGGAATTGGTACGTAGACTGGCAGGCCGCTGGATTTGCCGGACTTGCCAAACGCCATATAACGAAACCACTGCACGATCAAAACAAGCCGGATCCTGCGACAAAGATGGCGGAGAGTTATACCAGCGCGACGATGATAAGGCCGAGGTCGTTCGATCTCGCCTTGAGACATACGAGAAACTAACGGCACCGCTGGTTGATTACTACGAAGGTCAGGGCAAGTTAGTGCGAGTGAATGGACAGCAGGACGTTGAAAAGGTAACTGTTGATCTTTTAGAGGCGGTCAGTTCCTTAGTGATGAGTTAAAATAGCCTGCGGGTTTTGCCGTAAGCGAACGAGAAGCGTAGTATTAGAGTTTACGAATGAATATTCGCAACAGATCAGTCAATGTACGAACTTTGAGCGCTGGAATTGGCGGAGGGGAGCGTACAGGCAACGGAATCACTGTCAAGAACCAAAGGGAGCTTGAGAGGATGACGGAGGCTGGACGCATTACAGGGCTGACGTTGTTGAAATTGCGCGACTCTATTGCCGCAGGGATGACAACGGCAGACATGGATGCTATCGCAGAACGCGAAATCCGCGCGCTCGGCGGTTTACCGGCGTTCAAGGGCTACCGAGGGTTCCCCGCAACCCTGTGTATCTCGTTGAATGAAGAGATTGTGCACGGAATACCGGGGAGCAGAGTCATCAAAGATGGTGATATTGTCGGGCTTGATTTAGGTGCGATTGTCGACGGGATGTACGGCGATTCGGCACTTACGGTAGCGGTTGGTGAAACGAGCCAAGAAATAAATGAGCAGATGGAAACGGGGCGGGCTGCGTTGCTCGCAGGCATCGCCAAGGTGCGTGCGGGGAATCGAGTTGGCGATGTTTCCGCTGCGGTACAAGAAGAGATTGAACGGCGGGGTCGATATGGCATCGTTCGCGAGTATGTCGGTCACGGTATTGGTCGGCAGCTTCACGAGGAGCCCTCAGTGCCCAATTACGGCGCTGCGGGGCGCGGTCCGTTGCTGAGGCCTGGTATGGCGATTGCCATCGAACCGATGGTGAATCTTGGAACGCAGGAAACACGTGTTCTTGATGACGACTGGACGGTAGTTACTGCGGATGGTATGCCATCTGTGCATTTTGAACACACGGTGTTAGTGACCGACGGTGACCCGATTGTTACGACGAGTGTGGAGTAGGACGGCGTAAGCCGCAATATGGCGAAGAAAGAAACGATTGAAGTAGAAGCCACTGTGGTTGAGGCGCTACCTAACGCTACGTTCAGAGCGGAGCTCGCGAACGGACATGAGGTGCTGGCCCACGTTTCAGGTAAAATGCGCATGCACTTTATTCGTGTTCTGCCTGGAGACCGCGTGCTGGTTGAGTTATCACCATATGATCTCACCCGTGGAAGAATCACCTACAGATTTAAGTAGGGGCGGCACGGAGTAACCCCAACAGCACTCTCAAGTGATTGTCTGTGGGAAGTAGTCGGCTGAGTAGAGAGGGAAAATGAAAGTTAAAGCGTCAGTTAAGCCCCGGTGTGATAAGTGCAGACAAGTCAAGCGCAGCGGTGTGCTGCGGATTGTTTGCCCAAACCCGAGGCACAAGCAGAGGCAGGGGTAGAACATGGCACGTGTAGCAAACGTTGATATTCCAGATAATAAGCGGATTGAGATCGCTCTCACTCGGATTTATGGCATCGGCCACACACTGGCTCACCGGATAACCGACCAGGCCAACGTACCTGGTAATCCCAAGGTGCGCGAGTTGGGCGACGAAGATTTGAATCGTATTCGCGAGGTTGTGGACCATGGTTACATGGTCGAAGGTGATCTTCGCCGCGAAGTGAACGAAAACATTCGTCGACTCATTGACATTGGGTCGTACAGAGGTAGCCGGCACCGCCGTGGCCTGCCGATGCACGGCCAACGGACTAAGACAAATGCGAGAACCAAGCGCGCAGGTCGCCGGACGGTGGCAGGTAAGCGCAGAGTTATGAAGAAGTAGGCAGATAACTACCTGTCGCACTGAGAACTAAACTCGGTGATCGAGATGGAATGGTCGAGGCGTGATAGAGCGCCAGACCGGAGGAGAAACAGTGGCAAGGGCCAACAGAACACGAACGAGACGCCGCGAGCGGAAATTTGTTCCGCGCGGTAAGGCGTTCATTACATCGACGTTTAACAACACCATGGTTTCGCTTACGGACCCTGAAGGGAATGTAATTGCGTGGGGCAGTGCCGGTGGTGCTGGGTTCAAGGGGTCTCGCAAGAGCACGGCATTTGCTGCGCAGCGGGTTTCCGAAGTCGCAGCAAAGAAAGCCATGGAACACGGCCTACGGCAGATTGAAGTGTTCATCCGTGGTCCGGGAGCGGGCCGTGAATCAGCAATTCGTGCGCTCCAGGGCGCAGGCTTGACGGTGACAAGTATCCGTGATGTCACGCCGATTCCGCACAACGGTTGCAGGCCGCCAAAACGTCGACGGGTGTAATAGCGAATAATTCTCTAGTTGTAGGGAATTCAGAAGAGGAACAATGGCAAGGTACACAGGTCCAGTCTGCAGACAATGCCGCCGCGCGGGCGACAAACTCTTTCTTAAAGGAGAGCGTTGCTTTACGCCTAAGTGCGGTGTAGAAAAGCGACGCAAGCCACCTGGTGCGCAGCCGACACGTCGTCGTCGCACTTCAGAGTGGGGAACTCAGCTTCGCGAGAAGCAGAAGGCTCGCCAAACCTATGGCGTGCTTGAGAGGCAATTCCGCAACTACTTTGGATTGGCTCGGAAAACACCCGGTGTTACCGGTTCTAATTTGTTGCAATTGTTAGAACGGAGATTAGATAACGTCACTTACCGCGTGGGATTCGCGGATTCCCGTGCACAGGCTCGCCAGCGAGTCCTTCATGGGCATTTCACAGTCAACGGTCGTAAGGTAAACATTCCTTCATACCGCGTGAAGACTGGCGAAGTGGTGGCATGGAAGCCTGCGAGTAAACAGAAGGCATTCGCTGAGGAAGTGGCGAAGAGCGTAGGCCAGCGGATTTTGCCCGAGTGGATAGAGGTCGATAAGACCGCATTACAAGCAACTATCCTCCGGAACCCGGAGACTGAGGACATTGATTCCCGAGTCGACACGCGCATGATTGTGGAGTTCTACTCTCGATAGTGACGGATCGAATTGGATTTGGCGACTGATCGGAGCCCGCACGAGTGCGGACTGACGGCACGAAGGATGAGCTGAAAAATGTTGGATTTTGGATACGATGAATCACGTGATGCTGCATTGGAACCTGCACCGATTCCTGCAGCTTCAGTCCGAGTGTTAGAGGCCAGTGAAACGCATGGAGTGTTTTCTGTTGAGCCTCTGCAGCAAGGCTATGGCCTGACGGTCGGCAACCCTCTGCGGCGGGTTTTGCTGAGCTCCATTCAAGGCATCGCTGTTAATTGGGTGCGTATCGAAGGGATTGAGCACGAGTACTCGACGCTTCCTAATGTAAAAGAAGATGTTGTTGACATTCTCTTGAACATCAAAGCAATCAACTTGAAGTCACTTTCCAGTAGACCTGGCAAGCTTAGGCTTGAGGTGGAAGGCCCTGGGGATATCTGCGCAGGCGACATCATGGCGTCTTCAGATTTTGAAATTACGAACCCTGAGCAACACATTGCCACATTAGATGGGAATACTTCCCGTTTGGTCATTGAGATGAACGTTGAGCAAGGCTTTGGTTACGAGCCGGCATCGAGCGCTAATGGCCTGCCTATCGGGGTACTACCGGTGGATGCGATTTACACTCCGGTCCGGAAGGTTAATTACAATGTAGAACGAACCCGCGTGGGGCAGTACACGAACTTCGACCGCTTAGTAGTTGAAGTGTGGACTAACGGAGCACTTGCTCCGATTGACGCGGTAAAGCAGGCGGCCAAGGAACTGGTGGAGAACTTCTTCAAGTTCTCCAACTTGAGTGCTGACGAAGCCCAGGAAGGCGACCGACCAGGTTGGGCGGCTGCCATTCCTGCCTCGCAGTACAATATGCCAGTTGAGAGCTTGAATCTAACAGCCCGTACGCTAAATTGTCTGAAGCGCGCATCAATCCACAAGGTGGGAGAGATTCTTGAGCGCAACCGTAGCGAATTGCTACGGATCAGGAATTTTGGTGAGAAATCGCTTGAGGAACTCAACGAACGCTTGGGCGAGATTGATATTTATCACCCTGAATTTGGGGCGGTGGACCCATCAGTAGAGTCTCCTGGGGATGAACATGCAGCAGCGGACGGCGATAGTGCCGAAGCGGTTGCGATTGATTCAATCTCTGGCGACGAGAAGGAGTAGCCGTTATGCGGCACCGAGTAAAGGGACGGAAACTAGGACGACGCACCGAACATCGTGAGGCAATGCTTCAGGGTATGGTCGCGCAGTTGATTAGACACGAGCGCGTGACCACTACCGAGGCTAAAGCTCGTGAAGTGCAGGGACTCGCTGAGAAAATGATTACGAAGGGCCGTGCCGGATCGCTGCACCAGCGTCGGCAGGCGCTCGCGGTGCTTACTGATAAAGACGCCGTTAGCAAATTGTTCGATGATCTTGGTGCGCGGTACGCGGATCGCAATGGCGGTTACACGCGTATGACGAAACTATCTCCTCGCCAAGGTGATTCTGCGCCGATGGCGGCGCTGGAACTGGTCTAGTCATTATGCCTAGGCGCGTAGCACTGGTACTCGAATATGAGGGTACTCGTTATGCGGGGTTCCAGATTCAAGCGAACGTTGAGTCCGTGCAAGGTGTATTGGAAACGGCGATTGAACGACTGACTGGGGCTGCTAGTCGTGTTTACGGAGCAGGACGTACAGATGCTGGCGTACACGCTAACGCTCAGGTGGTTTGCTTCGACACTGAGAGCGATCTGACGATAGAGCGATTCAGGACAGGCCTGAATCATTACTTGGCAGACGATGTCGCGGTGCGCGGAGCCTACGATGTAAAGGTGGACTTCGACCCGCGGAGGCATGCGGTAGGACGGATCTACCGCTATACGATGTTGGAAAGCGCATCGCGCTCCCCATTACGTGTACGCTTTGTGCACCATGTGGGGCAGCGGTTGGACGTGGCATTGATGAATACTGCTCTGGAATTGTTGCAGGGTGAGCGTGATTTCGCACCATTCTGCGGCAACTTGCCACAAGGCGGTAGTACCGTACGGCACATGTATCGTACGCAAGTGTGGAGGCAGAACGGTGATGAGATTTGCCTGGAACTTGAAGCGAATGCCTATCTGCACCAACAGGTGCGCCGGATAGCAGGTGCGGTTCTTGGCGTAGGATTGGGGAAAATGACAATTGACGAATTTGTGGCAATTGCGGACTCGAAGGTCCACGGTGCCGCAGCGTGGGTGCTCCCTGCGAAGGGCCTTACCCTTCGGCGGGTGGACTACAGAGACTTTCCACCGCTTACGGAGCAATCCGTGGCGGAACATTCTGAGGTGACGGTCGGGAATCTATGGAACTAGAACGAATAACAACACACACCAAGCCTGTGGATAGAGCGCCTTCTTGGCATGTTATTGACGCTGATGGAGAGCGACTGGGTCGCCTTGCATCGCGCGTTGCTAATGTCCTCCAAGGCAAGGATAAAGCTGACTATAGTCGGCACCAATTGTCTGGCGACTTCGTCATCGTGGTGAATGCCTCAAAAATTGATATCAGTGGTAACAAGCGAACACAGAAGATCTACTACCGTCACACCGGTTACGTTGGTCACCTGCGTCAGCGTTCCTTTGATGAAATGCTGGAACGCTTTCCTGGTCGCGTGATTGAACTCGCCGTGAAAGGCATGCTCCCTCGCAATCGGCTCGGACGTCAAATGTTCCGCAGGCTTAAGGTTTACGGCGGGGCTGAGCACCCACACGAGGCTCAAGTTAACTCAGGGCTGGGCAAGCCGAAGCAAGCACCTGCCGCAGCAGCAACCCGCACGCGCCGTAAGGCTGCTGTGAAGATTGAAGAATCTGTCTCAGTGGCTGAGAAGGTACAAGCGGATGCGGCACCCGCTGCCAATCAAGAGGAGAAGGCATGACGACTACCCAGACCTATTACTATGGAACGGGGAAGCGCAAGTCCGCGATTGCTCGCGTCCGTCTCTACCCCAGCGGTACAGGCGCTGTGGTCGTCAATGGCAAGCCGATTGAAGAAGCTCTGCCTTGGCTCGATTGGCAGAAGCGCGCGAATGCGGTCTTTGAGAATATTCCTGCCTCGGCGAATCGCTTCAACGTTGTGGCGAAGATTGAGGGTGGTGGAATTTCTGCATGGGCTGACGCACTGCGCCACGGTATCGCCCGCGCGCTGTTGTTAGCAGACCCAACGTTGAAACCTGAGCTCCGCAAGAATGGGTTCCTGACTCGTGACTCGCGAATCAAAGAGTCTAAGAAGTACGGCTTGAAGAAGGCCCGCCGTGCGCCTCAGTACACCAAGCGCTAGGCAATCACTAACGATCGAAAGAAGGGGTAGATTCGCAAAATCTACCCCTTCTTTTTTTGCCTGCAGGTATAACCCTGTTCTAGTTTCCGGATAGCGTACGGAGATCAGCGAGCATTTCATCGACGCGTTGAGGAGAATCACCTTCTGCGTAAATCCGGAGCAGCGGCTCGGTCCCAGAGGGACGAATAAGCCCCCAGAACCCATTCTGCAGAAGATAAAGCACTCCGTCAGGGGTCTCGGTACTAAGTACACGGAGCCCTCCAATGCTCTCCGGTGGATTGGCAGCGAGCATGTGTGTGTCTGGTTTAAATGCTCCAGGCGCTAGGGTGATATCTAGGCGGTTGTAGTGATGTTCGCCCACTTTTTCTGCAAGCATAGAAACCAACTCGGAAGGCCGCCTGCCTGTTTTTACCATTAAATCTAGGAACATCAGGCCACTGAGAATACCATCGCGCTCAGGGATGTTTCCTCGGAACGCGTAACCACCGCTTTCCTCACCCGCGGCGACTGCATCAACGTCCATCATCTTTTGGCCGACGTACTTGAACCCTACTGAGGTTCGGTAGATGGGAATACCATATAAATCCGCAAGCCGATCAATCATGGAGCTCTGGGTCAATGAGCGAACAACAGGACCCTTCAGCCCTCGAATTTCCAACTGATAGAGGCATAGGAGCGCAAATATACTCAGCGTGCTGATGAAATTCCCATGCTCGTCTAACACGCCAAGGCGATCAGCATCACCGTCCGTCGCGAGAACGACATCGTATGCTCTGCTACGGGCATGGTCGATGGTGAGGCCGAGATTTGGAGCAATAGGCTCAGGTTGGCCCATGCCAGGGAATGCTGGGTTACGATTGCTACGCAAAGGGTCAATGCTTGTGCTACCTGCACCGAGCGCTGTTTCAAAGTAGCCAGCCCCCGCACCGTGCATTGCGTCGAACCCGACCTTCAGCCCAGCATGGCGAATCGCCTCGATGTCTACGACGCTCGAGAGGTTGCTCAGGTAGGGCGGAGCCATTTCGGGCCGTTCGACGACTCCATTGGCTTCTGCATCAGCCAGCGGCATTGAGAGAATGTTGCCGTCAGCCTGCGCAGCGGCGATATACCCCTCTAGTTGATCAACAATCTTTTGGGAGGCGCTGCCCGCGTAAGAGGGCTTGTACTTGAATCCGTTCCATAAACTAGAGTTGTGACTAGCGGTGATGACTATCCCGCCGCCAGCTTTGTGATTGAGGAGGGTGTAGCTGAGAACAGGCGTTGGGACAACTCGGTCCGCGAGCCAGGTTTTGATACCATGCGCTGCGCTGACCTGGGCAGTTTCTACAGCGAACTCGGGCGATCCCCACCGCGTGTCATAGCCAATGACGAGCCCTTGACCGGCTTCACCTGATGCTTCAAGCAAGCGACAAACTCCCTCAGCGCAGGCGCGGACATTCTCAAAGGTGTAATCGCGAGCGATGAGGGCACGCCAGCCGTCCGTACCAAATTTGATATCTGTGTGCTCGACCATCGTCATACTCACCTTGGCTGTCTGGATATAGGATTTAGAGGTACCGTCGTGCCTCGCAAAGGCGGGATGCGACGGTAAATTAAAGCATCAAGCAAACAAGGCTAGAGTCCCGCATCGGCTCGGATGGCAGCCGCCATATTCGTGTGCTCCCATGGAAAGTCAGCATCACTGCGTCCGAAGTGACCGTACGACGCGGTTTGGGCGTAAATAGGGCGACGTAGGTCAAGGTCACGAATAATTGCACCTGGGCGCAGGTCGAAATGTTTGTTGACTAATTCTGTTATCTTCGAATCGTGTATAGCTCCAGTGCCAAATGTTTCGACTGACACATTGATGGGCGCTGCCATCCCAATGGCGTAGGAGACCTGTACCTCGCAGCGCTCAGCGAGCCCCGCAGCGACGATGTTTTTTGCCACCCAGCGTGACGCATAAGCAGCAGAACGATCAACCTTTGTTGGGTCCTTACCTGAAAAAGCGCCACCACCATGGCGGGCCACACTACCGTAAGTGTCAACGAGAATCTTACGCCCAGTAAGACCTGCGTCACCAAGAGGACCTCCCGTGACAAATCTCCCCGATGGATTTACGAATATCCTAGTGTCGGCATCTACCATATCCTTAGGGATAATCGGGTCGATGATGTGCTCCTGGATATCCTTGGCAATCTGATCCTGTGTGGCATCAGCGTCGTGTTGAGTGCTGACGATGATAGTGTGTACGCGCTTGGGTTTGCCGTACCCATACTCGATAGTGACCTGCGATTTCCCATCCGGTCCAAGGTATGGAATCGTACCCTCTTTCCGGGCGATAGCTAGCTGGCGAGTGAGCCGGTGCGCGAGCGAGAGAGTCAAGGGCATGAGCTCAGCGGTCTCATTGCAGGCGAACCCTACCATCATACCTTGGTCACCGGCTCCTAAGGCATCAACCTCGTCCTTCGCCTCCCCTCCATCGCGATGCTCAAGCGCAGTAGTTACACCCTGGCTGATATCCGGCGATTGCTCGTGGATACGGATGACAACTTCGCAGCTCTCTGGGTCGATACCCGTCTCGGCATTGCTGTAACCGATTCGGCGGATGGTATCGCGGACAATCTTCTCGTAGTCCACGGTTGCTGTAGTGGTGATTTCGCCGATAACCGCCACGAAGTTGGTTCCTGTCGCGGTTTCACACGCTACGCGACCAGCTGGATCTTGAGCATAAATAGCATCCAGAATACTGTCACTAACTTGATCGCATAGCTTGTCGGGGTGCCCCTCGGTTACCGACTCGGAAGTGTATAGGTACGAGGGGGCGTTACTAAACGTCGTTCCTTCGGCCATTGGTGATTCGTTCTCCTGATTAGTCATGCTGCGAAATGAGATATCGGCGGGCTAGGTGCCCATCTCCCAACCTGCAAGGTATGCAGCCTGTGCTTCCGTGAGAGTGTCCATAGATATGCCCATTGCATTGAGCTTGAGAGTGGCGACGCTGTCGTCGATTGCTCGAGGGACGTCGTAGACACCTACTGGCAGCGCCTTGTGGTTTAGCGCTACGTACTCGGCGCAGAGTGCCTGGTTGGCGAAGCTCATATCCATGACTGCTGACGGATGACCTTCGGCTGCAGAGAGATTCACGAGCCTACCCTCTGCTATGAGATTGATGCGGCGTCCGTCGGCCATGACGTACTGGTCGACCATAGGACGCGCACTATGCTTACTGGTTGATAGATCATCCAAAGCATTGATATTGATTTCAACGTTGAAGTGCCCACTGTTGGCCACAAGGGCCTCGTCTTTCATGACCTGGAAATGGTGCGCATCTAGAGCGGACATCCCACCAGTTACGGTGATGAATACGTCACCTACTGGCGCGGCATCTTCCATCGTCATGACTTGGTGGCCATCCATCACTGCCTCAAGGGCACGGATTGAGTTGACCTCTGTGACGATGACCTTTGCACCCATACCGCGAGCACGGTTTGCGACTCCACGACCACACCAGCCATAGCCGGCCACGACAGCGGTCTTTCCTGCCCACAAAACGTTCGTTGCGCGCGTGATGCCGTCGAGAGTGCTCTGGCCGGTTCCGTAGCGATTGTCGAACATATGCTTGGTGTCGGCTTCGTTGACGGCAACAATAGGGTATTTAAGCTTGCCGGCCTCTGACATACTGCGGAGCCGAATCACACCCGTCGTTGTCTCTTCGGTGCCCCCGATGATGTTTACCAGTGCTTGCTGACGAGTGGTGTGAAGAGTTGCTACCAAGTCTGCGCCATCGTCCATCGTCATGTGTGGGTTCTCATCAAGTACCGCATTGAGGTGGGCGTAGTAAGTCTCATTGTCCTCACCCTTGATGGCCCAGGTTGGGATGTCGTAGACAACGGCAAGGGCCGCTGCGACAGGGTCTTGAGTGCTGAGTGGGTTGCTGGCACACATGTAGACTTCGGCACCACCTGCCTTCAACGCGATAGCGAGGTTGGCGGTTTCTGTGGTTACGTGTAAGCAACCTGCCAGGCGCAAGCCCTTCAGGGGCTGTTCTTTCGCAAAGCGGTCACCGATTAGCTTGAGTACCGGCATTTCACGGGCAGCCCATTCGATGAGCTTTACGCCCTCCTGTGCGAGAGACGGGTCTTTGATGTCTCCCTTTTTACCTTCGATCTGCAATTGAATCTCCTCGTCGAGCTGCGCTCACTTTTCGCTTTTCAAAACAGAGGCCCTGGATAGCCAGGGCATATTACGGGCTAATTGCCGGTTTCTGTAGGTAACCCTTCTTGGATCCAAACCGGGGTGCCTGATTCGATGTTATATAGGTGTTCCGAACTGAAATCTAACGCCGAGGCCATTTCAGCGGCTAGGCCGCTGCGTACACCTGCTGCGCAGATGAATAAAAGGTCCTGATCTTTGGGGAGTTCGGATTCGGCTCTCTCAAGCACATCATCCACAGGAATGTGAATTGCACCTGCTGCGTGTCCAGCGACCCACTCATCAGGTCGGCGAACGTCAACGATCAATGCGCCTGCCACCTGCATCTCAAGTGCTTCATGCACTGAAATCCGGCGATAGGGCTCACCGGACTCTTGCCTTCCGTATACCATCTCTCAACCTCCTGTCGTCTGCTTGACTCTATACATGATAAGTCAGGACATGTATTTGGATACTAAGGGCCCAAGCCGTTGGAGGGTTTCCTTAGGCACCAACTCTTGTGTGGTAACCAACGCGGTTGCTAAGGCTGCTCCGCAATCACAGTGTCTTTGCTGAGGGACGCGCGGCATAAGTTTGCGGAGCGTAGCTTGCGACGTTGCAGCGTTCTTTGCGAGATTTGCGAGCACCAATTCAACGTTAACATCGGCATGCGAATCGCGCCACGCATCGTAATCTGTGGCCGTGGCGAGCACTGCAAAACACATTTCTGCCTCGCGTGCCAACTTTGCTTCTGGAGAAGCAGTCATACCGATGATACTTGCACCCCAATTCTGGTATAGCTTGCTTTCTGCTTTCGTAGAGAACGCAGGACCTTCCATAACAAGATATGTCCCACCGCGATGAATTGTCGCCTCAGTATCATCGCTAGCGGTCGCGAGGAGGTCGCTCAGCTCAGGGCAAAAAGGCTCTCCGTAGGCTACATGAGCTACCAAACCATCTCCAAAGAAAGTCGAAGGTCGCAAGCGTGTGCGATCGATAATTTGGTCAGGAATTACCATGTCGAGAGGGGCAATCTCTTGCTTCAGGCTGCCAACCGCGCTTATTGAGAGTAGTCGTTCGACGCCCAGAACCTTAAGGGCGTAAATGTTCGCGCGAACAGGAATATCTGACGGAAGTATCCGATGGCCACGACCATGGCGAGGCAGGAATGCAACCTCGACGCCTCCGAGCTCCCCGATAGTGATGGTGTCACTTGGGTCTCCGTAGGGCGTAGTCATTTTGATTTCACGAAGACTAGTAAGGCCATCCATCTGGTATAACCCTGTGCCGCCTAGGACGCCGATCTTTACGGGATTTCCAGTGTATTCAGTAATCATCCGGCCATTGCCTTGGTCTGGTGGACGGCTGTCCGTAGCGCGCGTTCGTACGGTGCTTTATGGATGCCTTGGTCAGTGATGATTGCGGTGATGTACTCGGCTGGGGTGACGTCGAAGGAGGGGTTGCGCACGCTAATGCCTTCTGCGGCGATACGCTGGCCCTTCACATTGACGACCTCTTCGGGCGGACGCTCTTCTATAACAATCTCTTCACCAGTGGCTACGCCTACATCCACGGTCGATATCGGTGCGGCAATATAGAATGGAATATTGTGGCTCTTGGCGAGTACTGCAAGTGAATAGGTGCCTATTTTGTTGGCAGTGTCGCCGTTCGCGGCGATGCGATCCGCACCGACAACAATGGCGCTGACTTCTCCGCGTGACATCAGCCATCCGGCAGCAGAGTCGACAATGAGCTCCCCAGGGATACCCATCTGTACGAGCTCCCACGCGGTGAGGCGAGCTCCCTGAAGCCAAGGACGCGTCTCGGTGCAAAAAATGTGAGGCCGCTTGCCCTGTTCCCATGCAGCGCGAATGATGCCGAGAGCGGTGCCGTAGCCTGCCGTGGCGAGCGCTCCGGTATTACAGTGAGTGAGGATGCCGCCTTTGTTCGGGATTAACTGTGCACCGTTGCGACCGATTCTGCGGTTCGTTGCTACATCGTCTGCTTTTGTTTTGTGCGCAAGCGCGAGGAGTCGTTCGTGTGCTTCAGTGGGGGAGTTGGCACCACGCGCTACTTCGACGCTGCGCTGCACTGCCCAGCCTAGATTCACTGCGGTTGGGCGGGCTGCAGCAATTCGCCCGGAGATAGGGTCTAAGAGGCTGAGCCAGGTAGACATAGTCGGAGCGCTAATGGAAGCCGCGGCAATAACCATGGTATAGGCGGCCGCGACACCTATTGCAGGAGCGCCTCGGACTCGCATTTCCCGAATTGCTTCAATGGCAGCTTCTACCGTGTCGATGGTTAGCCATTTTTGTCGTTCGGGAAGCAAGGTTTGATCAAGCAAGAGAAGCTGCCCCTCTTCCCATCGGATTGGTTCAATCTCTTCTTCGGGCATCACCTTCTCAGCGTAGGCTCAGCGCGGATGCTTAGGCAGGCGGCTCGGAGGGTACGGAAAACGATTTCCAGTGTAAGCCACACGCGTATCGCACTCTCATCTTCAGGCTCATCTAGGATTATTGAGGCCCCGGGAATTGGCACCGCTATCGTGGGTTCACGCCCGGTTACTGGGCTTCTATGGGCCGGGGCCCTCCGCCACTCTTGATAAGGCGCAAGCCCGTTCGTTTGTTTAATGCTATGGGCGGGCCGTTCTGCGTGTCAATCACAGGGAATGGAGGAAGAAAAAGAACGGCAATTTGATATCCCTTTCCTAACGATTCTTTGGCCGAAGCACGAATGCTATTTGAGTAACCTCTTCAAGCCTCCATTAGTATCGAGCGGAGCAAATTGGTAAGTATCCATATGCTTTCGGCGTGCCGCAATTGTGTTAATGAATAGGTTCTCCAATTTATAAAGAACGAATAGTGACTGCTTTAGGCGCCTACGAATGAGGGTTGATGCCCCGCTACAATGCCGACGTGCATCTAACCAGACTAGAACTCGCGAATTTCCGTTCCTACCTAGAATTGAATATTTCTTTGCGGACCGGGTTGACTATCGCATACGGCGCCAACGGCGCGGGCAAAAGCAACCTGCTAGAAGCAGCTTATCTCCTCGCCATTGGTAAATCGTACCGTGCATCTATCGAGCGCGAGCTCGTGAGATGGGACGCTGCTGCAACGGGCAGTTACGCCATCATTGCAGGTCACGTTATACGAGAGGACGCGGAGATTGAGTTGCGAGTTGGACTCGACTGCGCTGGCGGGATTAATACTGTTGCCAAGCGCATACGCGTCAATGGTGTGGCAAAACGTGCCGCGGATATGGTTGGCGCTCTGGGTGCCGTGTTGTTCACCGCAGAGGATATTGATTTGGTGTTTGGTTCGCCGCAGGCGCGCCGTCGTTACCTAGATATCATGCTCGCGCAATTGGGAGGGCAGTATGTGCATGCGCTGCAGCGTTACCAACGTGTGCTCACACAACGCAATGCGTTGCTTAGGGCGATTAGAGAAGGGCGTGCTGGTGATGATGAACTAGCGTATTGGGATGCCTCTTTGTGTGCTGAAGGCGCTGTCGTGCTTGGGGAACGCTATGACACTATGCAGCGACTTGCGCCTCTCGCAATAGAAGCCTTTGATCGCTTGGAGGCGACTGACAAACTGGGCGTGACATATGCCGCGACCGTACCGTTTGATGCGCGACCTACACGGGAGTCTTTTGCTGCGGCGCTCGAGCGAGTGCGAGGTTCCGAGCGCGCGGCTGGCATGACGTTGATTGGTCCACATAGGGATGACCTGAAAATAACCATGAACGGCGTGGAAATGGCGAAGCATGCCTCAAGAGGGCAGGCGAGACTTGCTGCGCTGGGGTTGCGAGTGGCTGAGGCAAGATTAATAGAGGAACGCCGTGGTGACCCGCCAGTGGTGCTTCTTGACGACGTGCTGTCAGAACTCGATGACCGGCGTCGCGGGCTTGTGCTTGAAGAGGCCGTACGGAATCACCAGACAATCGTGACGACAGCAGAGCTGGGGCAAGTGCCCACGCGCTTTCTGGAAGGTGCACACAGATTGCGTGTCCAGGAAGGCTCTGTGGCCTATGAGACAGCATGAATAATCCAGTGATACTTTTTGGCGGGCTGGCGAAGCGCTTCATTGGCGGGCAGGATAAAGCGTCGTCGTATTCGGTGGCGATAGAGTCTGAGCCATGCTCGGTACCAGCGTTGCAGGGGCGAGAGCACTGATACCCCCCTTCCGTGGATGATCTTTCAGAGAATCCTCAAGCGCTTAGGGTGTGGATTTAAATGATATTTAAATAATGGGAAATCAGTGCACGTTTCTTTTCGCACCGAGGAAGGTAATCACCAGTCACCCTATGACTTCAGGGACTCAACCCTGCGGCAGCCTAGATTGTCGGGTGCTGGGCGTGCCAACTGGTGGATTGCTCATAAGCATAGGCGGTACGCAAGAGTGTGGCCTCGCTGAGATGGGGGCCGAGGATTTGAAGCCCAACAGGTAAACCGTTGATGGCCCCGCAGGGTATGGAAATGCCAGGGATGCCTGCTATGTTGGCGGGTACAGTGCAGACATCGTTGGCGTGCATGACCACGGGGTCTTGTATTTCACCAAGCTTAAAGGCTGTAGTTGGTGTGGTGGGAGTGATGAGCACGTCCACCTTTTCAAACGCGGCATCGAACTCGCGCCGAATCAGCGTGCGTACTTGCTGTGCTTTCTTGTAGTACGCATCGTAGTAGCCAGATGAAAGGGCGTAGGTGCCCATCATCATGCGGCGCTTGACCTCGGTCCCGAAGCCTCCTTCGCGAGTGGCCTCGAGCGCGGCCATCATGTTGGGTGCATCGTGTGTCGAGAAGCCAAACTTCACGCCGTCATAACGAGCGAGATTAGCAGAACACTCAGAGGGGGCGAGGATGTAGTAGACCGCGAGCGCTGCTTTTGAATTGGGCAACGAAACTTCAGATACTTCTGCTCCGAGGAACTCTAACTGTTGAATAGCCTTGCGGGTCAGTTGAGCAACCTGAGGGTCGATTCCTTCGCCGAAGTATTCGGGCACCACTCCAATACGTAGACCCTTAACGCCGTCTTTTAGCCCAATGGAATAATCAATCACTGGCCTAAGGATGCTTGTGGAGTCGTTCGTATCGGGGCCCGCTATGGCGTTCATTACAAGAGCAGCGTCTTCAACGGTACGCGTCAAAGGGCCGATTTGATCCAGCGACGATGCGAAGGCTATGAGGCCGAAGCGGCTGACGAGCCCATAGGTTGGCTTGAGGCCGACGATGCCGCAGAACGAAGCAGGCTGGCGTATAGAGCCGCCAGTATCGGAGCCAAGGGAGTAAGGTGCAAGACCGCCGGCGACGGCAGCGGCAGGTCCACCTGAGGAGCCGCCAGGAACCCGGCTAAGATCCCATGGATTTCGGGTGAGTTTGTATGCTGATGTTTCAGTAGAAGACCCCATCGCGAATTCGTCCATATTGCCCTTTCCGAGTAGAATGGCGCCCGTGTTCGCTAGGGATGCGGTTACGGTCGAGTCATACGGAGGGACAAAGTTTTCGAGCATCAGAGACGAGCACGTGGTAGGGATACCACGGGTCGCGAGATTGTCTTTGAGTTGCATTGGAACACCCGTCAGAGGAGTAACGTTCCCGCTGTCGATTGAAGCCTGCGCTGTTGTCGCTTGCTCGCGGGCGCGCTCTGGGGTGACTGCGAGGTATGATCCTACGCGGTCATCGATTTGTTCGATGCGCTCGAAATGTGCATCGGCGAGCTCGATGACAGAAATGTCTTTCGCAAGCAACGCGTCCGACATTTGCCGGACGCTTTGGTAATGAATCTGATCAGCCATAGCTTGTGTCCTCAGCCCTCCCCATTGTCCATGACAGCAGGCACGCGGAAGTAGTCGCCCTCGCGCCTTGGGGCGTTTGACAGGACGTCGACTACGCTCAGCGCTATTCGCGGGGTGTCGTCGCGCATGACGCTGTGCACTTCTTCTACGGCGTGGCCCGTGGGCTCGATGCCAATGGTATTGATGCTCTGAAGGACGCTGACCTCGGCTATTAGGCTAGTCATCTCGCCCCGCAGTCGCTCGATTTCCTCATCAGACAATCCTATGCGGCACAGCTTTGCGACACGGCGGACTTCATCTTCGGTTAGGCGTTGTAGTTGGTCAGTCATTGTGCCTGGCAGTCTATCGCAGGCGCGGACATCGTGCCCCGGGGCCCGAGGGCACAATGTCCGCAATTGCTCTTGAGGCTTCTCATTACCCCATCAAAGGCACCTGATTCTCTCGTCCGGATGAGCCTGTCTGGGGGAATGCCATGCACTTCAACTTATTGACCGATCCTGCGCAAGTTCAAAGCTTCGAATAGAGAGGCTTTTTAAATAGCATTTGGAAAATTTTGCCAGGTTATATGTTGCGCTAAGAGATTCTAAATGCAGGATGATGCGCAATAAGTACTGTTCGGCACTTGGAAATGCTATACAGAAGCTAAGACTTTTCTTAGACTTTCGCCAATGCTTACGACCAAAGTTAGTTGAGGTAAGAGGAGCGGAAATATGAAAATCACACAGATTTCTGAATACAGTCTGCCGGCGGAAGGGGGGCTTCCTCCGCTGCAAGCAATGATTTACGAAGAACTCATGCGGCGTCCCGATGAGGTTTTCGAATACCAGGGAGAAGAATTGCTACGGGTTTTCCCGAGACTCAAGCGGTCAGCCCTCAATTGGTCACTATGGCTTTTGTCTAAGACAAACCACATCAGCAAGATGCGGGTTCGAGTCAATGGTAAGCTGACGACAGTGTACGGTGCTCACGATGCCATTAAGGCACTCAAAGAACGCATGAACATGCGGGACGATGAAGCACCCGTAGACGAGAACGCTGTCGCAACAGCCAGTGAATTACGGTAGGCCAGTTAGAAGAATTATGGTGAAGAGGACCGGTCAACATTGGGACCAGCCCTCTCCGTTTCGCCTTCAATGGCATACTGGAGCATATGAGCTATGCGTCGGGGTCTTGGCCCTCGGCTAGGGATCGCAACCGAGTGAAGGGAAATATGCCGCTGTCATGCAGGTCA
>CALGTL010000183.1 GCA_937901475.1 uncultured Dehalococcoidia bacterium | reverse complement strand
AAAATAACAGGCTCGCTGCATCTCGGCGCGCCCATTAGAACGACACTAGAGAAGAGAGCATATGAGCATACTCGTCGACAAAAACACTCGCCTACTGGTACAGGGCATCACCGGACGGGAAGGCAGCTTCCATGCGGAGCGTTGCAAAGCGTACGGCACAAATCTCGTCGCAGGCGTTACTCCTGGCAAGGGAGGATCCACCGTTCTTGATGATGTCCCTGTATTCGACACCGTCGAGCACGCTATCGCAGAAACGGGAGCGAACGTTTCACTGATTTTCGTGCCTCCTCCCTTCGCAGCCGATGCAATTCTAGAATCAGCTGACGCAGGCATACCTCTAGTCATTTGCATCACTGAAGGAGTTCCGGTTAAGGATTCAACTTTCGTTATGCGGTACCTAGAAGGCAAGAACACTCGGCTCATAGGCCCGAACTGCCCTGGCCTCATAACGCCTGGTGACCATACAAAGGTAGGTATTATGCCCGGGAACATCCATATCTCCGGTACAACAGGCGTTGTCTCACGCTCAGGGACGCTGACTTACGAGGCTGTAGGCCAGCTCACTGCACGAGGAATCGGACAATCCACGTGCGTAGGCATTGGTGGCGACCCTGTCTCGGGTACTGTGTTCGTCGATGTCCTTAAGGCGTTCAACGAGGACCCTGACACCGAGTCCATAGTCTTGATTGGGGAGATTGGCGGCACCAAAGAACAAGAGGCTGCCGCTTACATCAAAGAGTACGTCAGAAAACCCATCGCGTCGTTGATTGTCGGCCAGACGGCTCCTGCGGGTCGCCGTATGGGCCACGCTGGTGCAGTCATCACTGGTACAGCAGCGCTCGCATCCGAAAAGATGAAGGCGCTTGAAGACGCAGGTTGTCACATCATCCCAACACCTGCAGACATCGGCCGTGTGGTTCAAGAAATGCTCGGCTAGTTTCCACTATCTGAAGGGTAAGAAAAGAGAAGAGTGGTCGCCAAAGGATTCCGACGCTGAAAGATAATCTCGCCTTCTAAGAGCGGGTAGAGCATGTCGACGAGCCAAGAAGTTCCAGGTGCGTTCCGGTAGGCCTCTTCCGCAATTTCATCCTCAAATGCGAAGAAATTCAAGAATGCGAATGAATCCTCGAAACCCTGTACCGAGGTGTACTGCAGCGTGCCCTGCTCATTAGCCTTCACGTAATCGATGATGTCGTTAATCGTGTACAGGCTTGTCTGAACGGAATCGGGCAGCACTTTGTTTTAGCAGTCATGTAAATCAACGGCATTCTGCCTTTCAGTTTCTGGGGCTTGTAGAGCTGAACCCGCAGGCGTAGCACTGCTTTCTAGGTAGCGAAATTTAATCATTTACGGATACTGAGAACGCTTGGTCGTGAAATTAATCGAGTCGCCCTAGTCTGCAATTCCCATTCCACTTGTTTGAGAATGGAACGCTTGGCCGAAACCGCACGATACCGATACACTCGCGAACACTCTCACCGCGGAGATTTACTCGTGCCCCCTGAGCTAAATGGTCGCGTCGACTTCTGGAACATCGGGTACCCATTAGGGGCCGTTATCTACCTAATCAGCCTCCTGGGGCTGATGGCTGTTGCATGGTCACTTTACAAGCGATCGAATATCTGGCGATTGGGAACTCCAAATCCAGATGTGGGGCCATGGGGCCCTCGACTCTGGGCAGGTCTTAAGACCGTACTCATCGACTCCGTCGCCCATAGGAGATTCATCAAGCGCGAGCACTACCCTGGCACTATGCACTTCCTGATTGTGTGGGGCATGTTGATTTTATTCGTAGCCACAACACTGGATGCTTTGGAATTTAATGCCAGCAAGTACCTCGGCTTTCACCTGTTCACTGCGAACGTGAAGGTTGAGCGAGAGTTTGTCTGGGATATCGGCGGGCTGATGCTGATTTTCGGAGTAGTGATGGCCGCCTACAGGCGCTACATCATCAAGCCTCCTCGGCTCAACACTATGCTGGAAAACGGAATATTACTCCTATTGCTATTGAGCATGGCGCTCTCGGGTTTCCTTGTGCAAGCGCTGCGGATGGCTGCCACTGAGTTAGAGCCCACAAGCGCCCTGTTCAACCCCGACTGGGCCCGGTGGTCGTTCGCGTCGTGGGTCGTCGCTCAAGCAATCCGGGGAATAGGCGTGACCGTCTACGCGATGGAAGTCTCTCACTTCGTCCTCTGGTGGTTTCACGCGGGACTCATGAGCGCCACGTTCGTGTATACCGCTTGGCGCTTCGGCCCTTTGATGCACATCTTCGTAGCGCCGATCAATCTGGTTATGCGCTCATCAGTCACGCGACCCAAAGGCGCTCTACGACCGATGGGAGACCTCGACACGCTCCCTACTTTCGGTGCGAGTGACATCAATCAACTCACGGTCAAACAGTTGCTCGATTACGACTCCTGTACCAACTGCGGGCGCTGCGAAGATCAATGCCCAGCTTGGCGCAGCGGTAAGCCGCTCTCTCCACGCCTGGTCATCCAACAGGCGAAAAGCTACATGGTCGAACGCGCACCAGTGTTGCTTAGTCTTGGCAAAGACGAGGAGGCACCTGCCAGCGATCGATCGCTGGTGCATGACTTCATAACGCCCGAAGCTCTGTGGTCCTGCACCACTTGCCGCGCCTGCATGGAAGCATGCCCTGCCTTCGTCGAGCATATAGACACCATCGTCGATATGCGCCGTTTCCTAACCATGGAAGAGGCCGCGGTTCCCGAAACGGCCATGGAAGCCATGATGTCCATTGAGCAGCGGGGCCATCCCTGGCGCGGGACCCAAGCGACGCGCACGGACTGGATGGAGGGTACCGATGCGGTGACAATGGCCGACGACCCTGATCACGAGGTGTTGTTGTGGGTCGGCTGTACCTCAGCACTAAACGGGCGCAACCAAGCAACCGCGCGCGCGATGGCCTCCGTGCTCAAGGTAGCTGGTGTTCGCTACCGAGTGCTAGGCAGTGAGGAAACTTGCACGGGCGACCCAGCACGGCGCATGGGCAACGAATACCTGTTCCAAACGCAGGCCGAGCAGAACATCGCAACACTCAATGGCTACGGGATCCAGAAAATCTTGACTCTCTGCCCTCATTGCTTCAACACCATGAAGAATGAGTATCCCCAGCTCGGGGGGAATTTTGAGGTCGTACACTACACCGAATTCGTTGCCGGGCTGATTAAAGAAGGCCGTATCAAGCCCGTAGGGTCAGTCTTCACGACGATGGCTTACCACGACTCCTGCTACATCGGCAGGCATAACGATATCTATGACGCCCCTCGAGAGATTGCCGAGTCAATCCCTGGGCTTACTCTGGTCGAGATGCCGGGCGGGGCTCACCATCAAAGCAGCTTTTGCTGCGGGGCCGGTGGTGGGCAGATGTGGATGGAAGAAGAAGGCACGCGGGTGAATCACATCCGGACAGAGCAATTCCTCGAAACGGGAGCCGACTCCGTAGCGGTATCTTGCCCATTCTGTCTACAGATGATGGAGGAAGGTATTGGAGCGAAAGGCGAGACCGACAACAAATCCGCCAAAGACGTGCTAGAGCTCCTCGTTGAGAGTCTCAACGGAAGCCCTAGTTCAGAGATACCCGAAGAGTAGTGTCTATATCGCTTCTTCGAGCTCTTCTTCGACGGAGTATTCACGGTCGAGTAGAGACGAAGCGTCAACGGCCTCTCCCTCACTCCCAAGCAGTGAATCCTTGTCAGGATCGACACTATCGAGTTCGCGAAGCTCCTCAACGGCCGCTTCTGCTCTGCGATCAACATCTATTCGCTCGAATTCTTCCAAGGGTTCTATTTCTGGCACCGCAAGCATGGGGGCATGCACAGCCGAAGCCATTGCCGGGAATGATCTCGTAGATTGCTGCGACGGGTGTTGGTAGCTTTCGTGAAGTACGACACGAATCGTATCCGCGCTGGAATTCAAAACCCCGCCACCGTATCGATTACCCCCTTCTATCAGCGCTACCAAACGATGCCCAACTCGGGGAGGCACAATGCCAACGTATTGGCCTTGCTCCGAATAGACCACCATGTTGCCTTTGTGCACACGCAAGTCTATAGGTGAGCCTGGGGCTAGGTTGGGCCGCGACGAATCAGTCGCACAGCCGAGCAATGCTACCTGCGTGCTCTTTCCTGTTTCGTTGATGAAAATCTTGTGACTAAGAAACGACCCGCCACCGCTCGTCGCCCCACTAGACAAGCGCTCGATGTTCTTCTGTGCAATCGTATTACTCGGGTTCAATAAGAGGCAGTACTCGAATGTCGACCGCGCAGCCTGAGTATCCCCTATCTCCAGAAGGGCTTTACCCAATCGGTTGTACGCATCTTGATCAATTGGAGAGTTCTCAATTATCTCTCGATTGACTACGGCTGCTTCTACCCAGTCGCCAGCCATTGCCAATGCAACGGCCCTACCTGCTTTGATATTAAGGTCACGAACCTCTGTTGCTTCTCTGTACACCATGACATTACTCCGAGCCTGCGCCTTACCCCCTTGTCGTACGCGGCCTATTTTCTATTCGCGTTATTTTTGCCCTGCCACACGAGCCTTCGGTGTTCGATTGCCGTGCATCTATCCATCACGACATCTAATCCCGCCGCTCTTGCCAAATGTGCGGCCTCTTGGTGGACGATCCCCAGTTGCATCCACACTGCCGATGCTCCGACTCTAATCGCCGCGTCTATCACGGGTGGTACATCGATTGGGCGTCGGAAGATGTCGACTAAGTCCACTTTTCCCGGTATGTCATCCAGACTGGGGTACGATTCTTCGCCAAGGATCTGCCCCGTGAGGTTTGGGTTCACCGGAATTATTCGAAATCCCTCGCGCTGCAGGTACCTCGCGACCCCGAGACTTGACCGATCCTCTCGGTCAGACATTCCCACCACCGCGATGACCCGCGTATTCGCCAGGATTTTCTCGATTGTTTGGTCTACTCCCATGTGTTGTTTCCCTATGACCGCCCGGTACTTGATGTACCAGAAAACCGTCTTCGCTATTTTGAGGATAACCAGCCGAGGGTCAACGCATCCTGCATGCACATTTGCGCGGCATCTCTGATTGCTACATCGACAGGTTGCTTGTCACTGGTGAAAATGGGTTCTAGCGCTACTCGCCGCATGCGGAATCAAGCCGATGCCAACACCTCCTTCGGCAACACTAGTCGGTTTCGAGCGCAGTCCATGGGGCAGGCTTCGGTTGATAAATCAATCTGAACTCATTCCGGCAAGCATTAATGAGTCCCCAAAAGAGCTACTCAACATGAGTTCCTCGTTTTCAGAACCGTTCCACAGATGACGAATATCCCCGCCGAGTCGGACAGCACCGCTTGTGGATAAGAGGGAGCCACTCTCGGCGAAATAGCTCCTAGGAAATTCCAACCCGGCTACTAGACGAGGCATACTTTTTAACTTGACGTTGGAGAATTAAGCCCTGCTCTGCACTCTACTAGACACAACCAATGGCTGGGTATGTACATGACTTGAATGGGCCCACTAGTGAGTATTACTCGCGCTCAAGCTCGAATGCATCATGAAGCACGCGCACAGCTGCATTCACTTGGCCCTCATCGACAATGCAGGTGATACGTATCTGAGACGTGGTAATCATCTCGATGTTGATTGCTGCATCTGAGAGCGCTCGGAACATACGCGAGGCGTACCCAGGGGCATTCTGCATGCCGGTGCCGACAATGCTGACGTTCCCCAAGTGATCATTGGTTACGCAATCGGCTGCACCGATATCCGATGCCACTTGCATGCTGACCTCTAGGGCGTGTTTGATATCACCACGATCCACCGTGAAAGACACGTCTGTCAGACGTTCCGCGCTAGCGTTCTGAACGATTGTGTCAACGCTGATGCCTGCCTCTGTCAAGGGTTCAAAGACGTGAGCCACTATCCCTGGACTATCAGGCACTGCCCTCATGGTTATACGAGCAACATTACGCTCATATGTCACCCCGCTGACTTTGTTGCTGATCTCCATGGTGGTTTCTCCATCGTCCAAATCATGTATGAGAGTGCCGGGGGCGTAATCGGTGCTAGATGCAACGAGCACAGGCACCTTGTACCAGGCTGCCAGCTCTATCGACCGCGGGTGCATCTTCGCACCATAGGTCGCCAACTCGAGCATCTCTTGGTAGCCAATGCCCGCAAGCTTGCGGGCTTTCGGCACCACGCGAGGGTCAGCGGTGTAAATGCCATCCACATCCGTGTATACCTCGCATCGTTCAGCTTGAAGCGCCGCTGCAAGCGCAACAGCAGTCGTATCCGAACCACCACGGCCTAGCGTCGTAATGTCCATGTCGTCGGTTACGCCCTGAAAGCCGGCGACGATGACTACCCTGTCTGCATCCAGTTCACGGCGCACTCTAGCCGGGTTCAAGTGCACGATAGATGCTTGGCCGTGGACAGAGTCTGTCTGGATACCCGCTTGAGCTCCCCCCATGCTGATTGACGGCACTCCCAATTCACGCAGTGCCATGGCCATCAGCGTGCTCGATACCAATTCACCGGTTGATAATAGTAGATCCATCTCACGGGGCTCGGGAGACTGTGTCACCGACTGCGCTAACGCAATCAGGTGGTCGGTGGTTTTGCCCATAGCAGAAACCACAACCACTATCTGGTTTCCTGCCGCACGTGCAGCGGCTATTCGCCGTGCCACATTCGTTATCCTCTCGGCATCTCCAACTGAAGTGCCGCCGTATTTCTGCACCAGCAGGGCCATCAGGCGACCTCCTGAATCACACTGGCAGGAATTTCATCAATCTCTTCTGCACCAGTAGGGCTAGGGTCAAGGACACGGAACGTACCGGGTAAGCCGGCCTTATCAGCGCCGTCGGCCATTTCGTAGCCAATCGTGAATGCGCGATTCTCTCCTCGTAAGGTGAATGCGACCACTGACGACCCCGCGCCGGAGAGGAACGCACCTTTTGCGCCCGCTTTCATTGCACCGTCAAAAATCACTTTCATCTCATGAAACACGGAGCGACGAGCATCCTGGTGCAGTTTGTCTTGGGTCGCCAGGCCTAAATACTCTGGTCGATTCAGCGCGAAGCTTGCGACCATCAGTGCGGTACGTCCGATATTGAACACTGCTTCAGCTCTCGTAACATTAGGTTCCAGTACCTCACGGGCCTTCTTTGTAGGCAACGGTCGATCCGGAATGAATACAACGCATTGGAGCCCTTCCAACAGCGGCACCGGCACCGCATTCACAACACCGTTATCCATAACGGAAATGGTCATTCCTCCCATGAAGGCCGGGGAAACATTATCGGGGTGGCCCTCGATTTCGGTCGCTAGCTCCAGCAATCGATGCGGTGGAACCGGATAGTCTAATAGCGCGTTCGCTGCGTAGAGTCCTCCCACAATTGCGGACGAGCTACTGCCTAGTCCGCGCGAGAGTGGTACCGTCTGCCATGACTCTATACGCAAATGCCGGTGCTCTTCCCCCGCTTCACGCAGTAGTCGAGCGGCGGCCCGGTAGGTCATGTTGCGATCATCAGTACGTAAGTAGCCAGCCCCTTCCCCGTGCACCTCAACAAGAGGCTCGTCCGACCACTCAATGCGCAAGTGATTCCACATGGATAGTGCCAAGCCGAGGGTATCGAAGCCTGGTCCGAGGTTTGCGGTTGTTGCCGGGACTCGGATAGAAACTGGGGTAGTTCGTGGTATTTGTGCCATGATTTCCTGCCAAACGGGAAGTATATCTGTTTAGCTAAACCGACGACGGCAATGAGCTTTGTCCCATTGACCTGTATAAGACCCGTATAATCTGCTCATGGCAACCCTTTACGTCGCGGGGCAATACCCCGGTGCCGGTTCTACAGCCGTTGTAACGGCTCTCGCTACCGCCTGGAAACAGACGGGGCAACGCATTGCCGTAATCAAGCCCGCCGCACTAAGTCTCAACGCCGATTCTGCCTTCTATGCGAAGGTGTTCGACAGTACTGATGAAGCCCCTTGGGTGCTTACCGATCACGAACCCGGCGCCCTAATTGCTAGGGCCGCCAAGCAGGTAAATGCACTAACGGCTGAACACGACCTCGTAATCATAGAGGGCCTACCGCTATTCGATGCCGATGGAAATGCGGTCGAAGCGTCACCCACGTTAGCCGAGCTCTTAGGCTCTCAAGTCTTGGGCGTTGTACCTTACCATCGAGGGCTGAACGGGGCTGATGCGACCGTATGGCATGACACATACGCGAGCTTGCTCTCAGGTGTGGTTATCAATCGCCGCACGCAGTTCGGACAGCACGATGCTTCCGCACGCCTCGGCCCGGAGTTCGAAGCCGCCGGGGTTTCCGTTCACGGAATTCTGCGTGAAGAACGCCGGTTACTCGCCCCAACTGTCGCGCAAGTTGCTGCACTGATAGACGGTACCTTCTACGCAGGGGCCTCGGGTCAGCATGAATTGATAGAACGATTTCTCATCGGTGGCCTAATAACCGAATGGGGTGGCAATTACTTCGGCCGTTATGCGAGCCAAGCGGTAATCGTGCGGGGTGGCAGGATGGACATTCAAATGTCTGCTCTCAACTTTCCCATGACTTGCTTATTCCTTACTGGATGCGAAAAGCCTCCGCAATATGTCCATCAGCGGGCAACCGATCTTGATGTTCCTTTGGTTACTAGCAATCATGACACTCCCTCCGTGGCGGCCCTCTTAGAGCAACTTGGGCCACAGGTTACGGTCGACCACCCCGATAAAATCAGCCTCGTAGCCAAGATGATCACTGACGCCGTGGACCTGCTAGCTGTTGGTAAATCTGTCGGGCTTTATAGCAACTGAGTACCTATGACACTAATTGCTGTAACCGCAAGCGGACTATCCGAAGCTGAACCCTATATAGCGTCCATCGAGTCGCGGGGTGCGCAAGCGCGTGTAATCACACCGTCCGCATATGCGGGGTCCGGCGCTGCCTTGGATGGTGTTTCAGGGTTGCTCCTTTGCGGCGGCTACGACGTCCATCCGCGATATTACGGGCAAGAGATTACCAAGAGCGCGGGTGTAGAAACATACGCAGAGCGAGATGAAATGGAAATGGCACTGCTCCGCGCCGCCCTAGAGCGAGAGATGCCAATACTCGGTATCTGTCGAGGTATGCAATTGATTAACGTGGCCTTTGGTGGCTCCTTAATTCAAAACGTGCCCGGACATCGCAAACTGCCCGATGACATTGATGAAAAACCCTTCAAACATTCTGTGTATGTATCGCCCGGCAGCAAATTAGGGGCGATCATCGGTGTCGGAGCTTTTTTCAATACAAACAGCTATCACCACCAAGGACTCAAGGAAGCGCAGCGGGCACCGGGCTTGCTCGCCTCCGCTTATCATCCTCAGGATGGCATCATCGAAGCCCTTGAGAGCCCTGAGCACCGTTGGCTGATGGCCATTCAATGTCATATTGAAAAGGAAAAAGAGGTCCCGACGATCTTCTTACGGCTCTTTGATTGGCTCGTATCATGGTCTAGTGCATTTGAAACAGGGGAGATGGATTAGTGAGTACTGCAAACCGGCCGCGCGCGCGGCGCAATGAACACGGAGAGTGTATGCACCTCTACCTGACAAGAGACGCCACCTGCGTCCACTGCGGGATGAAGTTCGGCCTCGCCTGGACTGCTAACCGTAATTGGCTTACTGCTCCGCTTCGGAAAAATATACTCTTAGGCTTCGCTGCATTCATCGTGGTCGCTGTTGCCTACGCGGGGGCAGTCGACCTACTCGCCTTCGCCTCTCTGGCCATCGGCATCTATTTCATGGTTCGCGGGCTTTTCGGCACGCTAGAAACTTTCATGAAGCATCGATTCGTGCCTGGGAAATTAGGTGTCATCATTCCGCGCGCTTGGTTCAATGTCGCTGCGATGAAGCCCGCATGTGCTTTCATTGGGAGCGTCAAATTCCCTGTGGATGTAGCACTCTACAGCGAATTCCGCGAAGGCGAAACGCTGCTAATCGAGCACCTCCGGTGGTCTCGACTTCCAGTCGCTATCTACCGTGGACACATGCCCGCTTAGTCGCACCAGACCTCGCTGCCAATTGCCTCTATCGCCGAAGGCGTCTGCTTTTGTTATAATCGCACGCGTGCACGCCCGCGCGTTTTCCACAATATTTGTAATCTTGAAGCGGGTGCTCACACTACATGTAGTACGAAGTGCTCCCTGCGCATTCCATGGACAGGGTAGCTCACCGAAAGGAACCACTCATGGTCCAGGACGCCTCCCCGAACATCAGGCCTGCAGCCATCCAAGACGAGATGCGCTCCTCGTACCTCGACTATGCGATGAGCGTCATCGTGTCACGTGCTCTTCCCGACGTGCGCGACGGCCTCAAGCCAGTGCATCGGCGAATCCTTTACGCTATGCAGGGGATGGGCCTTCGTCCTGGCTCGAGCTACAAGAAGTGCGCAGCTGTTGTCGGTGAAGTCCTTGGCAAGTACCACCCGCACGGTGACTCTTCGGTCTACGACGCACTCGTACGTATGGCGCAAGATTTCTCAATGCGCCATACCCTTATCGATGGGCAAGGTAACTTCGGCTCTGTCGATGATGACCCGCCCGCTGCGATGCGGTACACCGAGTCTCGTCTCTCACCGATATCAGAACAGATCCTACAGGATATCGACCGCGATACCGTAGATTTCGTCGACAACTACGATGGGTCTCAACGTGAGCCCACAGTTCTGCCAACGCGCATCCCTCTTATGCTCATAAATGGATCTTCAGGCATCGCCGTCGGCATGGCTACTAATATCCCGCCGCACAATCTTCGTGAAGTTTGTGACGCCATCGAGTACCTAGCGGAACACCCAGAAGCGACGGTCGATGAACTCATTAATTTCGTGAAAGGGCCCGATTTCCCAACAGCTGGCATCATCATCGGCCGGGAGGGAATCATCCAGGCCTACCACACGGGCCATGGCCGAGTGGTTACTCGCGCTCGGGCAGTAATTGAAGAAATGGAGCGTGGCGACCGCGAGCGTATCGTCGTCTCCGAGCTTCCCTATCAGGTGAACAAAGCGGCTCTCGTTGAGAAAATCGCCATGCTCATGAAGGAGAAGAAAATAGAGGGCATCTCTGAGGTGCGCGATGAGTCAGACCGCGAGGGGCTACGGGTCGTAGTCGAGCTCGCTCGTGGGGTAGCCGCGCACGTTGTACTCAACAATCTTTACAAGCACACGACGCTTCAGACCGCGTTCCATGTAAATATGGTCGCGCTGGTCGACGGTCAACCGCGAGTGCTCAGCTTGAAGCCTGCACTTCAGCACTTCATCGAGTTCAGGCGCAACGTCGTTCGGCGTCGCGCCGAGTACGACCTAACACGTGCCCGTGAGCGAGCTCACATTCTTGAAGGGCTTACGGTCGCACTAGATAACCTCGACGCGGTAATCGCGCTGATTAGAGCGTCCAATGATGTTGAAACGGCAAGATCCGGGCTGATGACTCAATTCGGCCTTACCGAAGCCCAAGCTCAGGCGATCTTGGACATGCAGCTCCGCCGGTTAGCCGCCCTAGAGCGTGAGCGTATCGCGAATGAGCACATTGAATTGCAAACTCGCATCGCGGATCTTGAAGATCTGCTCGGCAACCCTGAGAAGGTTCTCGCAATCGTCAAAGAGGAGACTCGAGAGCTCCGCAAAACCTACGGCCAGAACCGACGCACCGAGCTCACGGATGCAGAGCTTACCGACGCAACAGACGAAGACCTGATTCCCCACGCTGACAATGTCATTACACTCAGTGACCGCGGCTACCTCAAGCGCTTGCCTATCGAGGCTTACCGCTTGCAGCACCGTGGTGGCAAGGGTGTACGCGGTCAAGAAACGCGTGAGGGCGATGCGATCCAGCAGTTGGTCGTATGTGACACACATGACTGGCTTTTGTTCTTCACTGACAAGGGCCGCGTATACAGGGAAAAGGTTTTCCGCATTCACCAGGACTCCACCCGTCAGACGCGGGGGACGCCAATTCAGAACCTGATCCAGATTAACCCCACAGAAGAGGTAGTGACAGCCGTCGTTGCCATCTCCAATCTTCAAGTTGACCAGTACATTGTCATGGCCACCCGGCGGGGCGAAATAAAGCGCATGAACCTGAGCCAGTTCGCGAACATACGCTCTAATGGACTCGCCGCGTTCGACCTAAACAAAGGCGACAACCTGTTGACTGCGCGACTCGCCGACCCAGGCATGAGTACGATTATGATTACGAAGCACGGCAAGGCAGTGCACTTCGCATTGGACGATGTTCGAGTGCGTCAAACTCGCGGAGCTGGTGGAGTGCGTGGCATACGCCTACTAAACGACGACGAAGTCGTAGGCATGGATGTCGCGACCGAAGGGGCACAGCTCTTAATTCTCACAGATCGCGGTTACGGTAAGCGAACCGTTATCGATAATTTCCGTAAAACCGGGCGCGGGGTTCAAGGTGTCATTGCCCTCAAGATCACCGACAAAACCGGTGATATAGCGGCCGCAGTCGTTACTGGGATTGATGTGGAGGAGGTCATGGTTGGGTCGTCCAAGGCAATGGTCTACCGGACCGCCATCAAGGAGATTCGGACCCTTGGCCGCAATACACAGGGTGTCCAAGTCATGACAAAGCTGCAGGGTGATGACCACGTAATGTCCATGAGCGCGTTCAAAGAACGCTCGTGGGAGGAAGCGGAGGCGGCCCGCGCTGCTGCAGCCCCCACTGTAACAGCAACAACGGTGGACACCACTACCAGCGATGAAGACTCCAGCGTCGACCTTGTCACTAATGTTGACGAGGGCGAGGGCGACATCGAAGAGGTCAGCCTTCCACCGATTGCACAGCCTAGCTTCTTTGACGACCTGCCTGAAGCCGAAGAAGAAGAAGAATAGCCTGGGAATCGACTAGTAAAAGAGAGGGGGCTCAACTGAGCCCCCTCTCTTTTTGCCCTTTTTCACAAACAGCGCTGGGGCTATGATGCCACCACACCGGAGGTGGCTTTTGAATGAGTTGAAGATTTCGGCTGACGACCACATCGACCTCGGGTATCTCCCTAAAGACCTTTGGACGTCACGGGCATCAGCAGGGATGGCCCAGAATGTTCCCCATGTAGTTGATCGCGATGGGCGCGATGTGTGGGTGTGTGGTGATGCCATATGGGGTGAGTACCGTAGCCCGCGATGGTTTGCCCAGCCCGGTCGTAACCCGCTAGCGCTAGATCGAGGAGGAGTCGCTGAAGAGGGGCGCCCTGTTACTCCCAGCAAACGTTTAGAGGACATGGATCGAGACGGTGTTAGTGCATCAATCCTGTTCCCCCCAATCGTTGCGATGAACCCAGGCGACCGCGAACTCCGAAACAGTATCGTGAGGAGTTACAACGACTGGGCCACCGAATTCGCCGCAGCGGCCCCCACGCGCTTCATCCCTGCTGCCATGATTTCACCTATTGACCCTAATTCCGCAATCGACGAGCTACTCCGTATCGCCAAGGACGGAGCGTTGAAGCAGGTCAATTTCCTCGTCAACGATGTCACCCTCGATATGTGTTTGGAGGAGTGGGACCCCTTTTGGTATGCGGCAGAGGAAACGGGCCTAATCGTCTCGTACCACGTTGGCGGGAGCCTTGCTCACGGAACGGCTCGTGACCTAAAGGCGCAGATGGATGGCACGGCGCGAGCCCCGGCGTTCGATATGGGCGTGGGTAACGGAGCGACGGCTTTCTTCCAGCCTTTTGTTAACCTTTTCACGTTTGGGACGCTAGAGCGACACCCAAGACTGCGCTTCGTGCTGGCAGAGTCGGGCACTGGCTGGATTCCCTTCGTTGTCCAGGAGATGGATTTCCGGTACGAGCGATTGCTCGAGCGAAGCTCTAATGTCTCGCTGAAAGAGAAGCCGAGCGATGTCTTCAGGCGTCAGGTATGGGCGACATATCAGTCAGACTTAGTGGGGCTGCACTTAGTCGGTTTCTTCGGCGAAGGGCACATGATGTGGGCCTCCGATTACCCTCACCACGACAGCACTTGGCCCTTCTCACAGACAATCGTGGACAAGGAGACCGCTCACTTGACGCCTGACCTCAGACAAGCTGTTCTACGCGGCAATGCAGCAGCTCTGTACAACCTGGGCTAGTTCGCGTTAAGGCCGAAGAAGTTGATTGCGTTACCGCATGTCATCTTATACCGAACGTCATCGGGAACGTTGTCGAACGCCTTATCAAGAATCTTCATCGAGTCTGGCCAGTCCGATTCTTGGTGTGGAAAGTCAGAGCCCCAGATGAGGTTATTGGTGTTGAGCAAGTCACGCATCTCCACGCCAACACGATCGTACTGGAACCCCCAAACGGTGTGATTAAGGAGGTATTCACTTGGGTCACGGGCCAGTGGGTCAAATCCCAAATACTCCTCGGCCCAGTAGCGGTTGCGCTCGTAGCGGGCATCGGCTCCTTGGAGATAGAACGGGATCCATCCAATTTGATTCTCTGCAAAGAATATCTTCAAGTCGGGGAGGCGGTCGAATAACCCGGAGAGCACCCATTGAACCGCAACAAGGCCAGAACTTCCACGGGTCGGTCCAAAGCGGGCAACTTGCTCCGCGAGAGTACGCCCTGAGGCCTCAAAGCGTAGGCGATCCTCTTCGGTGCCCTTAGGGTACTTGAGATAGGAGCCCTGTTTCGGGCGCTCGATATCCACGTGAACAGTGACAGGCATACCCATCTCCTGTGCAGCGGCAAAAAAGCGATCGTCATCCTTTGATGGGTAGGTTTCGCCCGCAGGGAAGCCCATCAGCATTACTGCCCCCAGCCCCACTTTTTTGCAGTACGTCATCTCAGCGATGTAGGCGTCTACGTCGTCGACCGCAGGCATGATTCCGACGCCAATCAGTCGCTCTGGGTTGTGAGAGCAATACTCCTCGCCCAGCCAGCCGTTATATGCATGGATAATTGCCTTGTAGGCCTCATCATCTTCTACCGTTCTCCACACCCGGGGGCCAGTAGCTTGAGCAGGGAAGAGTACTTCAGCATCTACTCCATCTTGCTTCTGCTCTTGGAGGCGCTGTGAAGGTGTCCCTGTGCCAGGAGTTCCAGCGTAGCGAGCGCCGGTGGGCATGTAATTTTCTCTCCCTTTACCCGCATAGAGATCAGCAGCGTTGGCCTTTCGCACCATCTTGCCATCGATGAACCAAGCGTCAGAGCCTTCTAGGTGCCGAAGCTCAGGCGCGTACCGGCTGTATTTAGCTGGTATACGCGGAGTCCACAAGGCGCTATCCACTTCCATGTGAGAGTCGCCAGAGATGTAACGGTATTGCAAGAAGCACCTTTTTGTTTCGTTGGTTTCGAAAATTCAATATTCGACGGAGCAAAGAGCAATGCCTAAGAGCGAGGCACAGGGAAGAAAGGTCGCTTTACACGATACCGCACCTCCCCATACAATACGCGGGTTGAATATGACATACGCAATCGTAAAAACAGGCGGAAAACAGTATCGCGTCGAGCCCGGGGCCAGTATCACCGTTGAGAAAATCGCGGCAGATGAAGGTAGTACCGTGGAGCTTGACCAAGTGCTCTTGATAGCGGACGGCTCGTCTACGATTATCGGGACTCCCAGGGTAGAGGGTGCCAAGGTAGTCGCGGAAGTTGAGACGCAGGCTAAGGGCGACAAGATTATAGTACTCAAGTACAAGCGTAAGACGCGCTATGCCGTGAAGAGCGGGCATCGCCAGCAGCTAACAAAGCTCGCCATTAAAGAGATTGTGACTGGCGGTAGCGTGGCGAAAGCCGCTCCTGCACGTAGAAAGCGAGCAGTTGATGGCGCATAAGAAAGCTGGGGGTAGCAGCCGCAACGGACGAGACAGCAATTCGCAGCGCCTCGGTGTGAAGCGTTTCGCTGGTGAGGCCGTACGAGCAGGCACTATCATCATCCGGCAGCGTGGCACAAAAGTGCACGCAGGCAGGAACGTTGGTATTGGTCGTGACCACACCCTATTCGCGCTCGTTGACGGAGTCGTCGAATTTGACCACGCCAGCAAGCTGCGTAAGCGGGCAAATGTCGCACCGGCAGAGGTTGCCTAGCACTGAAAAGGCTGCAGGATCATCTCCAATAGGTAACAGAACGAACGGAACGTAACTATGAAGCTTGAGATACACCCCATTTATTTCGATGACGCCGTTGTCACTTGCTCCTGCGGGACCTCATGGACAACTGGTGCAACGAAGCAGACCATCAAAGTGGAGATTTGCTCCAAATGCCACCCTTTCTTTACGGGAGAGCAGCGCATCGTTGACACCGAGGGCCGTGTTGAACGCCTGCGCCGCCGGTTCAATCTCGAATCCTAGCTTCCCGCGCCTTGAAGAATCTCAACTAAAGTACATTGACTGCCCCAGCCTTGCTGGGGCAGTTTGATAAGAAAAAGTAGCAATGACCGCGGGAGACTAGTTTGGCACACCAACACGAGCAGAGCCCTAACGCTTCAGTTTACGGCGGCCAAGCAGTTATCGAAGGGGTGATGATCCGCGGGGTCCATGTCTACTCGGTTTCGGCTCGTCATCCCGATGGCAGCATTCATACGCAACTCAAGCCTGTACCCAAATGGGCCACAAACAAGTGGCGCCGCATTCCGTTCGTCCGAGGAACTCTTGTTCTCGCGGAGAGTTTAGCCATTGGTATGCGGGCGCTCACTTACTCCGCTCAGATAGCTGCAGGAGAAGACGAAAGCGACGAGCCCCTGCCTGCGTGGTCGCTAGCATTAACTATTGCCCTCTCCTTGGGTCTCGGTATCTCGCTATTCTTCGTATTGCCCCTAATCATCACCCATTATGGGATTGATCGAATCGTTGACAATTCCATCCTCAGCAACCTAGGAGAGGGCGTTCTACGCTTACTCATCTTCTTTATCTACTTAGGGTTGATCGGTTTGATGCCAAGCATCAAAAGAGTTTTCGCTTACCACGCCGCTGAGCATATGTCCGTTCACGCCCATGAGGCTAAGCTTCCATTGGATAATGAGCACGTCCGTATGTTCCCTGCAGCGCACCCCCGTTGCGGTACGGCATTCCTCCTAACAGTGATGTTCGTATCTATAATTGTCTTCGCACTGATGGGCACTCCCGATTTGCCGCTCCGTATCCTCTCCCGTATCGTTTTCATCCCCGTCATTGCCGGTATCTCTTACGAGGTGATTCGCTTCAATGCAAAGCATTCATCCAATGCGCTAGTACGTATGGGGACAGTCCCAAGCTTGATGCTCCAACGCTTAACGACCCGCAAACCCGACGATGATCAAATCGAAGTTGCTATCACTGCAATGACCGCCGCAATCGAGGGTGACCAGCAAGCCATCTCTGCAGTCGCGAGTTAAATTTCGGCTGCGTCCTCTCACCTTATGCCAGAATCTCTACTTGCCTGCGCTTGCCCTGGCTGTGTCCCAGGCCGCTACAATGCGCCCGCTTTGACAGCGCATGGTTCCACTCCGTCGATGAATTAACTGAGCAAAGCAGTGGAGGAGCAGCGTGAAGATTCTAAGATTCAATGACGAACGGATAGGTGTGCTGGTCGACGGCAAAGGCGTCGTAGATACCAGCGAGGCCATCTCCTATCGAGAGGAGAAGGGGCCCCAACGCGTGATGCAACAGGTGATTGAAGAGTGGGACTCTATATACCGCGCAAAATTTGAATCGCTATCCGCTAGCGGGGCGGGCGTTCCTCTGGAAAGCGTCACCCTGCTGAACCCAATTCCCCAACCGCGAAAGGTGCTAGCCGCATTCGCCAATTACCTAGATTCCCCTGAGCGAAAACCGGATGACATACCGCTCGAGTTCTTCTACAAATCTCCTGAAACCGTAGGCCCTGAGGGCGAAGTTCACCTGCTCGATATTCCTCCCGTGTACGTTTTTCAACCAGAGGCGGAGATTGCCTTTGTTATCGGCAACCATGCGAAAAACGTGACCACCACAGATGCCGAAAACCATATCTTTGGTTACTGCCCATTCGTAGATATATCAGCGCGAGGGATGAATCGCCGCACGCAGTTCCTGCCAAAGGGTCAGGACTCGTACGCACTCGTTGGCCCATGGATCACTACTCGCGATGAAGTAGGCGACCCGCACGTGCTGAACGTGAAATCGTGGGTGAACGGTGGAGCTCGCCAGGATTACAGCACGTCTGCAATGGCACGGAAAATACCAGAGCAGCTATCGTGGGTAAGCAAGTTTTTACAGTTACAGAGTGGGGACATCATCACCACAGGAACGTATCACGTAGGCTTGGGGCCGATTAACGATGGAGACATATTCGAAATTGAGATTGAAAAGCTGGGCCGGGCGCGCTGGACAGTGAAAAGCGATGGGCCACGCAAAGATCCTGAGTTCCGCCCGGGTGTTACGCAAATCCCAAACGCGCCTACCGGGTTTTCTCGAGTCTAGTCACGGGCCGTCTCAGGGCCAAAAGGCAAACTAACGCTGAATAAAGCCTACCGGTGGACACACAAACAGTGGGGCCAGAATTCCTAGGCATCATCGATGAATCAGTGAGGAGAGGGCTATGGGGATCGTCGTCGTTAAAAATAAGTCTAAGTTGATTCACGAGATCTCGGTAGATGGTCATACGCTGCTGACTGATGAACCCGAGCCGGTGGGAAACAACGCAGGGCCAGATGCCCACGAACTGCTGCTAGCAGGCTTGGGGTCGTGCCAAGCCATCACGCTCCGCTTGTACTGCGAGCGCAAAGGTTGGGATCTTGGTGAGGTCACCGTCACGCTTACGATCAATCGGCTCAGCAACGGCACCGAGCGCGTCGAGAGTCATATGACGGTTACCGGTGATTTAGATGAAGAGCAACGCCAGCGGCTAGAAGGAATCATGGGGCGCTGCCCCGTGAGTAAACTGATTAAAAGCCGGCCAGAGCTGATTGAGACGCTCTCTCTCTTACCCTAAGCTCTAATGCGCTGACGCGCGACCTTAACGGCTTCCGCTGCCTCCAGCATACGCTGGGCCGCGCCGTCGATATCTTCGTTACGATCGCCACCAAGCATCTCGGCGAGTTCATTAACTCGGCCAATCTTATCTAATGCGAGAGCACCCGCAAAAGTACGCTCATCCTCAACCGCCTTCTGGACCCGGAAGTGGCGATCTGCGTAAGCCGCGACCTGCGGCAGGTGCGTGACACAGATCACTTGCGCTGCGCTACCTAGCGCCCATAGCTTGCGGCCAACGACCTCGCTCGCTCGCGCACCGATACCAGAATCAATCTCGTCAAACACCAGTGTTGGCACGCCTACTTTTGTTCTTAAGGCACTAATCAACGCCAGCATTAGGCGGCCCGTCTCGCCACCCGAGGCAACACGGGCCAGAGGTTTCAGACCCTCTCCAAGGTTCGTTTCAACAAGAAATTCAACGCGATCAATGCCGGTGCTATCAAAAGCGTAACGGGTGCCATCCGGGCACGGCAGGCCTCGTTCATCTTCACGCTGGGTGATGTCACAGGCAAAGCGCACCTGAGGCATACCAACTTCGATGAGGTGCTCTGCAGACGAAGCGGAGAGACGTTTGCCCGCTTCGTGTCGCGCCTTGGAAAGCCCCCAGGCCTGCATCCCCGCCCATTCACGAGCCTTCGCTATCTGAGATGTGAGCCCGGCAAGCCGCTCATCAGAAGTGTCGTAGGCTTCCAGTTTCTGCTGTGCTTCTTCGGCAAAGGCCAGTACCGCTTCTTCAGTGGCACCGTATTTCCGTTTGAGGCGTCGCACTACTTCAATGCGGTCCTCCACCTCCTCCAGGCGGGAGGGGTCACCACTGACTCCTTCAGCATAAGACCGCATATCCCGTGCGGATTCACTCAGCCGCGCCGCTGATTCCTCCAGTGCATTGACATAGCCAGCAAGTTTGCCGGAGGGATCCAGCGACCGGCGGAGCGCTTGAACCGCCTGTGCTATGAGGTCGTCAGCATTGGCTGAATCACCGTGGAGTGCTTCGTAGGCAGTGGCACACGCCTCCTGAATCATTCGTGCGTTGCCGAGTTCATCACGCTCGGCAATTAGGGCTGATTCCTCACCAGGCTCTAGGCCAGCGTCGGAAATCTCTTTGACCTGGAAGCCCAGCAGGTCCTGCTGCTGGGCGGCTGCGCGACTACCCGCCAAGAGCATTGTCAACTCTGTTTCGAGAGTGTTTACGGCGACGACGGCTTGCTCAACCGCGAAGCGCAGCGTTTTCTCGTTGGCATGTGAATCAAGCATTACGAGCTGGAACATCGGGTCCAAGAGCGAGAGGTGCGTGCCCTGGCCATGAATGTCCACGAGCGCGGCACCAACCCCGCGCACGACGCTAACCGGAACAGCCTTCCCATTCAAACGTGAAACAGAACGCCCTACGCGATGAGTCTCGCGGAAAAGGACAAGGACACCCTCGTCATCAAAATCTACGCCCGCTGTAATGAGAGCCGCGCTGAGCGATGCACTGGGCAATCGCACTTGGAAAGTCGCCTCCACTGATGCAGCGTCAGCATTAGCGCGAATCAACGAACGGTCTGCTGGACCGCCAAGGAGAAATTCAAGCGCATCTACTAACAGTGATTTGCCAGCACCTGTTTCCCCTGTAACCACATTCAGTGCCCTACTAAGCTCAAGCTGGGTGTATTCGATAACGGCTAGATTCTGGACGGTTAACTTAATAAGCATCGGCCGGATTATAGGCCTCGTTATACGCCAGCTACACTTCTAGCGTTGCCTTTGAATGCTTGATATTCTGACAAAGCACTAGCGCACCGCATGGAATGACCGGGCATGACTGCGATTCACCGAGAATAAAGGTTGCTACCGACATCGCTACATACGTAGCCCCGACATGAGCGAACGACTAGTTCAGCAGCCAGTGGTTCATGGCCTGCGATTTATCCGTCGTCTCGGTTAAGTTTTCACCATGAGCTTCGTAACCTGCCTAACATTCGGTGCCAAACCAAGACCCCAGACCGCAGAAAGGAGTTCCCTCGCTTGGGTTATGCCGATTATGTCCGCCGAGAGCGCTGAATATTTAGTCTCCAGTACCTCGTCGCTCATAGGGTTTTCAGGCGATCCTGTGGCATGCTGAGTAGTCGCCTCAACGACGGTGCCGTTGTTGAGGGTTATAACCACTCGCGCCGATTCTTCTTTCATCCCGGCATCAATTTCAGCGGAAACCTTAGCACGGACGGCCGATATAACGGGATCGAGGACTTTAGCATCAGTGAACTGTGCGTCATGACCTGCCCCGTCAACAAGAGCGGCAGCGGCGCAGTGCTGGAAGGAAAATTTTCCTTCGAGGGCTCGGCGTGGCTCGGCGCGGTTCATTAATTCCAAGACCAAAGGGTGGACGTAGGCTTTGATGCCTGCAACGTTCTCGGGCCTAATGTCGTGGTCATTCCTCAATTTGATAACCGCATCTTGAATGGGATGAGAAACTACGCCGTTTGCATAGGGCTTGAGTCCGTTGTTGGCAAACGCCCAGTGCTCACCCCAAGAGCCGGTTAATTCATCTTCATTGTGGCCCGCGGCCGAAAGTACAGCCCAGAATCCGCGCCGGCCACCGAATATGTCATCAGGCCCCGTAAAGCCTGCCTTTGCGAGTAATGCCGCCTGGAGGCCGTTGCTCGCTGCCTTCGCCGGGTGCAGTGCTTTGGTATCTGAGCCAAAGACCTCTCGGACGCCACCGGCCTGTGTACCGCCAATCGCAAGGGCATTAAACATCTGCTCCGCCGTTAGACCCAAAAGCCAGCCTGTGCCAGCAACCGCGCCAAATACACCTGCGGTACCTGTTATGTGCCAACCTGCGTCGTAGTGCCAAGGATGAACTGACATAGAGGCCCGACAAGCGACTTCCGCTCCAATCGCGAAGGCCGCGAGGGCATCGCGACCTGATGCCCCTATGTCCTCGGCGAGCGCTAGGATGGCCGGCCAAACCGGAGCCGTAGGGTGCAACACTGTTGGAAAATGCGTGTCGTCGTAGTCCTGAAGGTGGGCCATATAGCCATTCAGAAGTGCTGCAATAGTTGGGCTAGTCTGAAGGCCAGAGCCAATAGCCGTTGCACGGGCTTTGGCCCCTTCATCGCGGGCCCAGTCGGTTAACGCCAAGACAGGCGCGGCCCCAGATGCCGAGATGGAAATGGCTAACATATTTACCAACGTCCGCTTGGATTCGTGGTAGATCCAGTCCGGCAAACTGTCTGCCTTCGTATTCGTAATCTGCTGCGCAAGAGTCTGGGTAGCCGTCATATAATCCTCTAATCCTTCAAGGCGTATCTCGGGGGATTATACGGGGAACAACCAAACTGCAAAGCGAGACGGCCTCTTGTAGGAGGCCGTCTCGCTTTGCAGTTTGGTTGTCCGCTTAGGCTGCTTAGGCTTAGGAGGCTTTGTTGGCCTCAAGTCCATCGGAAGCAGGTGCGGTTTCCGTGTCTTCAGAGGGGGTAAGGATCCGCTGTCCAGCGTGAATTACATTGAGAAGGTTAAGAACTTGCTCTTCAAGTTGTGCGAGCGAGTCTTGAGCGAACTGGTCGCCACCCGACTGCTTCTTACGAACTTGGACTTCGACCGCCTGAAGCAAGCGTGCGGCGCGCTCCTGTGCCTCGGCAACAATCTCATCCCCACGCTTCTTTGCAATCTTCACGAGCTCACTCTCGTCGACGAGAGAGCGTGCGTCGGTCTCAGCGACCGCTCGAATACGGCGTGCGTCCAGCATCGTCTGGTTGATAATTTGCTCGCGGCGATCAAGAACGTCTTGAGCCTCCTGCACGTTGCGGGGGACAGAGAGGCGCATCTGGTCAATCAGCCCTACGAGGCGCTCTGCGTCAATCATCGCACGGCCGGTGATTGGCACGCGTTTAGCCTGCGTCGTCATCGCTTCAAGTTTGTCGATGTGCTCCAGAATATCCATATACCCATGCTCCTATACCCTTTTGGCTTATGCCGGCTGGCTTACCTATACCTGCCATGCTTCCACTGTAGGGATGGTTTAGCTTTTGCTGTACCGCTCTTTGAGGGCGGCAATCACGTTGGGCGGTGTCAGGCCGCTAATATCTCCACCGAGCCGGGCGACCTCTTTGATGAGACTTGCCCGAACGAATTGATACCTGCTATCAGTCATCAAGCAAACAACATCGACATCCGGTGCCAGCTTCCGGTTCATGAGAGCCATCTCGAACTCATATTCGAAGTCTGCATTCATACGGATACCGCGAACAATGGCCGACGCTCCCATCGTATGGGCCCAATCAACAACCAATCCACTGAAGCTTTGAACCTCAACGTTAGTGATGTCCCTCACTCCATCGCTAAACATGTCCATACGTTCTTGGGTGCTGAAAAGCGTCTGTCGCTCAGGCGCTTCAAATACCGAGATGATGACTTTTTCGAAGAGACTGGCTCCTCGGCGCACGATGTCCAGATGGCCGGCCGTAACAGGGTCAAACCGACCCGGATAGATCGCGACCGTCATACAGTTTCCTCTACGTCAGCAGTACGGTAGAAGGCGAGGGAAGCGTCTCCGTAGCGACGATCCTGCCAGCGTTCGAGCACTCCGAGGCGCTCAGGGGCTTCCACACGGCTTGCGTGACCCACGATAGCAATTCCATCTTCGCCGAGTAGACCCAAAACACCGATGCGCTCTACCACTTCTTTCGGGAACGGCTGCGTATATGGAGGATCCATCAGCATGAAATCGTAAGGCCCTTTGAGATCCTCCATCGCCTTGCGAACATCGTTCCGAAACACTGTCCCGCGCTCCGTCATCTTGGTGTCAATCAGGTTGTCACGGATAACGTCTACCTGCCGACGGTCAACTTCGACAAAGTCCGCGTGAACAGCACCTCTGCTGAGGGCTTCTATTCCTAACGATCCTGTTCCTGCGTACAGGTCCACGACTCTTGCTCCCTTTATCCCATACCCCACGAGAATGTTAAACAGTGCGCTGCGTACTCGATCAGTCGTAGGCCTAACGCCTGGAGACCGAGGAGACCGAAGAGTCATTCCTCCCGCCTCACCCCCCGTAATGCGCACGTCACACCTCGCGCCCGCAAACGCGCGGTCATAATGATAATTAGTCTAAGCGTTGTTTGAACTTCTGCTCAATCCTTTTCTCAACCGATCACAGCCGTTTCAGAGGTGGAGTGACCATCCTCCAAACACTAGAAGGCTTTTCTGCCC
>CALGTL010000182.1 GCA_937901475.1 uncultured Dehalococcoidia bacterium | reverse complement strand
TACGTGGGCGAGTGATGGGCGTTTACATGTTGGATATCGGGTTCCAGCCTTTTGGGGGAGTGTTTGCTGGATTCATCGTTGCCGCATCATCAGTCTCAACCGCCTGGATGGCCGGTGCCCTCGTGGGTATAGTGGGAGTCCTTTTTATAGCAGTAGCCGCGCCGTCGTTCCGTCGCTTTCAGCTCTAGCTAAGCGCAGCCCGCGCAGCCTTCGCCACCTCAGCGTCACGTGACGGCGATATTGTCCGTGGATCCAGCAACACTTGCTCGGCCTCAATACGCGGCATAATCGCGGGCTGTCCAATGCGTAGGCGGTGCGCGAGCGCATCAGCGCCCCCTTCAATCCTTGATGCATCGATGCTTACAACGTACGTTGGTATTTCGTCGGCTGGCAGCGTCCCACCACCAATGGCAGAGCTTGCTGGGGCGACCTTGGCATCAAGCCCGATCATCTTCGCCATCGCCCCAGCTCTCGCCTCTAATTCTGGGAGCGGGACCGCAATCATGCGCCAGACTGGCACCTGGTCCGCTGCCTGATTACGGACGTAATGAAGAAGCGTGGCGTGTAACGCAGCAAGCGTCAGTTTATCGGCGCGGAGAGCACGGGCGAGCGGGTGTTTCTCGAGCTTACCAACTAGCTCATGGTTACCCGCCACAATACCAGCTTGCGGTCCACCTAAAAGTTTGTCACCAGAGAAGAAAACGAGTCCGGCACCTCCTTCAAGGCTTTCCTGCGGCATCCACTCATGAGTCAGCCCAAACTGGGCAGTGTCCAGCAACGCCCCTCCGCCTAGGTCATGCAACACCGGAATGCCGTGCCGATTGCCCACCTCAACGATGTCCTTTAAATCTGGTTCGGCGGTGAAGCCAATAACTTTGAAGTTGGAGCGGTGAACGATAAGTAGTGCACCTGTGTTTTCGGTGATTGCATTCTCGTAATCGTGGGCGTATGTACGATTGACTGTCCCTACTTCCACGAGCTTCGCACCGCTCTGCAGGAGGACATCCGGGATCCGAAACCCACCACCTATTTCACTAGCCTCGCCCCGTGAAACGATGACTTCTTTACCCGCCGCGATGGCGGCCAAACCAAGAAGCATGGCACCGGCGTTATTGTTCACGGTGATCGCAGCGTCGGCCCCTGTGAGTTGATGGATGAGCGCCGACACGGCAGTGTGTCGTGAGCCTCGCGTCCCTTTGCCGAGATCGAGTTCAAGGTCTGAATACCCCTCGCCCGCCGCGGCCGCCGCCTGCGTCGCCGCGGCCGACATCGGTGCGCGCCCCAGATTCGTGTGTAGGATGACACCTGTTGCGTTTACCACTGGCGTGGGCCAAGTGCCCCAAGTCGATGTGCCCGCCATGACTACGGTCTGCGCGATTGCCTCTGGCGTAGGCACATAGCCACCTCCAATCACCGCATCACGGGCAATCGAAAGTTCCTCACGCACCGCATCGACCACGATGTCGCGTTTCACTTCAGTCAACATGCTGGCCAACGCCGGTTCGGCCAGCACACGATCCACAGACGGCAGATTACGAAGTGCAGCATGCCGGTTTTCAGAGGAAGTAGTCATGCACGCATGATATGCCTCGGCAGACAGGCCGAGCAACGCGCTCGGCTCCCTTGTCTTCGCGTGAATCAATAACCACTGAACTGTTCCTCATGTCCTCACACCATACCACCCCCACCAGAACCGACGTTGGGGCGGTAGACTCTCTTACAGCACCAGCTTGCCATCAAGGAGTACCTATGTACGCCCGCCCTGTCATCGATATCGACGGTACTCCCGGCCTAGTCGCAGCTGTCGGTGACATAGAGGGCGGGGTCGCCTATTTCCGCATAGGCTCGGTCGCTGCCCGTATCAGTGCCAGCCCCTAACATGACACACTTGCCACCCCGGGCAAAGACCGTTATCCAGTCGGTCCTTGTCGGAGGCGAGATGGAGGACACCGTGGGAATCGTCAGGGTCGACCATATCGAATTGCTAGCCCGCGACCTAGAGAAATCCTTAACTTTTTACGTGGACATACTTGGGTTCAAGCGTGGCCGTCGCACCATTTCCTTACGCGATGACGGTTCCCGCGTGGAACAAGCATGTGTGGTTCTTGACGATTTCATGATTGAGATTTTCCAAGCGTCATCGGAGGCCATCGTGGCCGCGTGGGAGTCAAGTTCAGTAGGCGTAAAAACTTTCGCGCTTCGTGTTGAGGATATGTCCACAACCAAGGCCGCACTACAAACACACGGCGTTGTTTTCAGCCGAGAGCCAAGTCTTGGCTCTTCGTTCGAAGGACTACGCGCCGAGATTCTCGATCCCAGCGGGATCTCCATCGAGCTACGGGAGTGGCTAAAAGGCGACAACTACCACTCGCATAGCTGGAGCCCGTCGAAAGATTCCGTCACTCTCTTACCGTGAAAGCACCTCTGGCAACGCCTGTGCGTGCCGGCGGAGTAGAACTCAAAGCCTGAGTGTCGGTGGCCGTACCACTTGCTTGCGCACAGGGCAAAGGCGGAATAGCATCCGCGCACGATAGCAACGGCTATTAGTGAACATACAGGATGGCTAAATATGGATCTTAGAGGGTTGATTGACGCAGACACGCATGTGGATGAAACCGATGCGACCTGGGAGTACATGCCCTCCGGGGAGAAGCAGTTCAAACCGGTTACGGAGATTCGCTCTAACCCGAATGCAAGTAACAAACAAGCCACGCTACGAGAGTGGGTCGTTGAAGGCGTTCGAACTCGTCGCCCGATTCGAAACGATGCAAAAAGCGGAACAAAGGTAGGCGCAAGAGAGCTACTCGACGTCGAGTCTCGCTTGCGCCACATGGACGAGCTGGGGACCGAAATCCAAGTTATCTATCCGACTTTTTTCTTGCACGTCCCTGCAGCAAGTAGCGCGGGACAGGTTGCGGTTGCTCGCAGCTATAACAGGTGGCTTGCAGACCGCTGCTCGGTCTCAAAGGGACGACTGCGCTGGGTTTGCGTTCCCCCACTGGTAGACATCGACGAATCAATCAAAGAGTTGCAGCTAGCTAAAGAGCACGGCGCATGCGGCGTCTTCAAGAAGGGTGACCAAGAGGCCGGTTACGAACCCCAAGATCCTTATTTTTTTCCTTTATATGAAGAGGCAGAGCGCCTCAATATGCCCGTCTGCTTCCACACTGGCGGTGGCGCCAAAGAAGTACGTGGCGGGCTATTGAACTCAAAAGCACCAGCCATCAACGGCATCTATTCATTGCTTGAAAACAATATCCCTGCCCAGTTTCCCAATCTCCGTATCGGCTGCGTGGAGGCGGGGGCATCATGGCTGCCCTTTGCAGACTACCAGCTCCGCAGACTTCATGACCGCCACGCAATGTCGAGCAACGAAGCTGGCCGAGAATTCGCATTCGATGTTAAAGATGACATGTTCAAGAGCAACCGTGCGTACATCGCTTGCCAGGTCGACGAGGATATCTCGATGATTCTCAACTACATCAGTGAAGACAATCTACTGATGGGTTCAGACTACACGCACCAAGACACTTCTCATGAGCTGGAATTCCGACGGATGCTGGAAGAGCGCGTGGAGCGCGAAGAGATCTCTGCGTCAGTAGCCTACAAAATAACCCATGACAACCCAAAGGCCTTTTACGGTCTATAGAGAGCGTTGCTATGAAAAGAGTACGTTCGAATCCCGAAGCAACTCAGCTTACGGCTAAATCGAACCCTGCAGCCCCACTTACACTGGCCCCGTTGCCGCCTGGTGCACAGACTCCTACAATCAACACTACCTACCGGGGCCGAGGTGGCGGAATGGCAGACGCCGCGGACTTAAAATCCGCTGCCTAGAAATAGGCGTAAGGGTTCGAGTCCCTTCCTCGGCACCACTTCTATTAGGTAACGGCCTGCGTAACGGTAGGGCTTTACTATGCCCGCAAGACCTTCTGACCAGATGACTGGTCGCTTCTTGGGTGTTTACAGAAGTGTTTACAAGTTCTTGGTAGCATTCCTCCCTATTCCCCCGCCACGGGCGCTTACCGTTCACCAGTAGGCTCGCGATTTAATCCCGGCGACGAATCTGGTTGGAGGCTTGCCTATGGCAACGAGTGGCAAAAAACCCGGTAACCAGTAATATTAATGTTAGGAGCAGGCTCTAGGAAGAAGTAATACAGCGAAAGAGGAATGCTATGTCTCATGGGCCAGGTAACAGTGAAAAAAGTTTTATTTCGACCCTACTTCTTTGTCTTCTCGTTGGCTTTTTAGGCGTGCATAGGTTTTACGTTGGAAAGACTGGGACAGGAATCCTTATGCTGCTAACTTTCGGTGGATTGGGTATATGGCAATTGATAGACCTGATTATCATCGCCACCCAAAGTTTCAAGGACAGCGAGGGGTTGCCGATAAAGGCCTAGCGATGGGATTGTAAGGTCCTGATTCTGTGACTTAAAATCCGCTGCCACGAAAGTGGCGTAAGGGTTCGAGTCCCTTCCTCGGCACCACTTCTATTAGGTAACGGCCTGCTAAACGGGCTAAGCACCCCTGCCCCGTAGCGTTACGGGTGCTTGTTCGAAGAGCTCTGCGTAAGTACGGGTATCCACCCGATCTACAAGAAACAGCCGTCCAGACCGTTCTTCAGCAAGCGGAGACATTGGCCTTAGAAGAAGCGGCATGACTTCTCGCGGAGAGCGCCATCTAGAGGAGCTTACTTGGCAACAGTTTGAGTTATTACTCAGAACTCAACACCCCCTATCCCTCCCTGTTTCTGGGAGTCGAGGCACCTGGCGAAGGGTGCCCTCTGTGTAGAGTCTGCCAATGGAATAATCGTGACCACGAAGACCTGTCTGCCACCAAATTAGATGCACGTGGTCCTACGAATCTGGCTTGAGTTATGCGGTACGGTTTTGCTGCTCTGACTCCGCTGCTTGGCTCCAAGAAAAGCAAGCCGCTATAAGCTACCGAACCGCAAAGTAACAGGCTAGGATAAATGCAAATCTTATTGCGTGAATAAGGATAGTTATGCTGAATAGACTTCTTCCTAGAGACAGGGCGAGAGACACCCTTACTCGTGACCTAACAGGTCTTGGCGTCAAGGCCAAGATGGGGGAACGTGGTCGAGAGGAAGAAAGGATGCGGTCTGGTTCCAAATGGTTATTTCAAGGATCGTTAGGAGTGGTGGACATTGAAGATGGTCCGGTTAAATGGATCAATTTAGTGAGATTGAAACGCCGAGATAAAAATGGCCCCCCGGTCTATCGAGTTGTGTTTGGGATACCGGACAATAATCTCCCTGAAGAGCATCACCCGCTCAAACTCTCAACAGTTAGAAAGAAATCATTCCCTTTATTCGGGAAAGTTGTCGATGTCGATTGGAAAGGCGACGTGACTCTCTTGCCGCTTGTCACTGATTTTTCAAACGATGCCCTCGTAGATCATGTCGTAAAAGATGTAGGTAATCTGCAGGTTCGAACCCATCCCGGCAGATTTCGAGGATTCACCGTCGAAGTCGACAGGAAATTCAGACCAACCCGTGAGCACTGGGAGGCGATCCACAAGATTGCTGAGTATCTTTTGGCGTCCACGCGGAACGGATGACCTGGAAGAACGCGCCTTAATAATCAACCGGTGCGCGTGCGAATCATCTAACCTTTTGAATAACCATGGATTTAACCTGCCGACCAACATACCTGATGGCAAATATAGTGTGACCTAATAGGCGGGTACGCCCTAGAAGTGCAAATGGATGGAGCAATATCATGCGGTTGCGAATTGAGATCAACGATCCGACGGATCCGCCAATGGCGGAGTCGGCGGGTTTCGCCGTAGCCGCAGAACGAGCAGGACTCGACGGCGTTGGCATGCCGGACCACCAGCAATTAGGGCGTGACGTCTACCTGCGGCTCGCGCAAGCTGCAGAGGCCACTGAGCGGGTGACTCTGTTTCCGGCGGTGACGAACCCCATCACCCGGCACCCTGCCGTGGTCGCATCAATGGCCAACGCGCTTGCGGAGTCATACCCAGGCCGCATCCGCATCATGCTGGGTAGTGGCGACCAGGCGACGCGCCACATATCGCGCCCGTCGGCGACCGTGACACACATGCGCGAAGCGGTGGTCGCGATTCGCTCGCTGCTGCGCGGTGAGGCGGCTGAATTCGGTGGCGGCCGTGTCACCAGCATCTCTCACCCATGCGATGAGCCTCCGCTGGTCTACGTCAACGCGAGTAGCCCGCGCATGCTTGAGGTCGCGGGCGAGGTGGCGGATGGAGTCTACGCCATGGTTGGCTTGCACCCGACGATCGTGGAGAAGGCTCGTGAGCATATAACAGCGGGCGAGTTACGCGGCGGGAGGGCTGCCGGGAGCGTTCCGATCGCGTTCGGTTTGCCGATTTACCTTGGAGCGACTGATGAGGAAGCGATCGAGAGTGCGCGGTTACACGTATTCTCGTACGTAAGTCGAACAAACCGTATCTTCTCCCGCTTGATGCACGAGGTGATGCCTGAATTGCCTCCTGTGTTAGAACCAGGTGACATCCCCGCATCGCTGCTCAAGCCCATGGCAACCGCACTCGGGGTGGTAGGCACGACCGAAACGTGCACCGCTCGTATTACGGAACTGGTCGCTTCGGAGGGATTTGACCACTACGTATGCCGGGTAGCCTACGCGGGTACCACTTCGGAGCACGCGCTAGAAGTGTTCGCAAGCGAGGTGGTGCCAACAGTTAGGCGAAGTGTCGGTGATACAGGTAACTGACACTGGTAGACCACCAACCACAACAAGAAACGTTAAGCCATACCACCTCCCTCTACCATCATCCACCACCCAAGATTAACAGCCAACGCCACCGGCACGAATACCTCTGCCGGCCA
>CALGTL010000181.1 GCA_937901475.1 uncultured Dehalococcoidia bacterium | reverse complement strand
TTTAAAAGAAGAGTCCCTGTATTGCAGCAACTGTAAAGTAGACTTTACAATACCAACAATATGGGAACTCCTCTCTGGTCCATGCGCCGATTCCGCACGCAAGCAGGGCGCAGCCAGGCTGAGCTAGCCTCATGCGCAGGCATCAGCCGTCAGGCGTACTCAGCGATTGAACTAGGCACATCGATTCCGGCAACCGACGTTGCTCTACGGCTTTCGCAAGCACTTGGAGCCAGCGTCGAAGAATTGTTCTCACCTTCTCACGATTCCCTGCCAGGCAAAGCAGCGCTAATTGCACCTCTCGCTGAGAGTGCAGCATTGACTCCGCACGCTAACATTCACCAAGGAGGCTCTCGCTGGACGGCACAACCCCTCTCAGGAGTGCCCAATAGCCCAGCGGTCATACGGTCGCTACGCGTACCAAACGTACTCGTCCATACAAGCGCCGAGGAATGGAACTCTGACCTCGAAGCACTCATGGCCCCCACGAAGCCCTCGCTAGTTGCTGTTGGATGCGACCCCTCCATTTCAATTGTTGCCGCACACATGCACGGGCGTGGAGTAGATCTTTCTTGGCATGAAATGGGTAGCGCCGCCGCCCTACGAGAATTAGCAGCAGGGAAGGCTCACGTTGCAGGATGTCATTTGCTTGACCCTGAGTCCGGTGAATTCAACCTCCCTGCGGTGGCAAGCTACCTCCCCTTCCCCGCTACAGTCGTGACCTTTGCAGTATGGGAGCAAGGATTAGTGATAGCCCCCGGGAACCCGAAAGGTATACGAGGGATAGAGGATCTGGCTCGACCGGGAATCGCTATCGTAAATCGCGAGCCCGGTTCAGGTAGTCGAGTGCTTCTAGATGAGGCTCTCAAGCGTGCAGGGGTTTCCGTTGCACTAATAGCGGGGTACGATCGCGCAGCTGTCAGCCATCTGAGTGTCGCTGAAGCCGTAGGCATGGGCTTAGTTGATACTGGTGTCGCTGTAAAAGCGGCAGCAATCGCACTAGGGCTCGATTTCGTGCCATTGAGTCAAGAACGGTATGATCTCGTATTCCCCGATCACTTCCTCAACGATGAAGCCGTTGCTCAATTGCTAATGTCGTTAAGGTCAGCCTCTCTGCATCGCCAGGTAGAGTCGCTAGGTGGCTATGATGTATCTCGAATGGGCATGGAGCCAGTGACTGCCTAGATGAGCGCTAGATTTCTGGTCCTACTATTATGTGTACTCACGCTATTTCCTGGCTGTGCGTCAACATTAGCTGCTCCCACTATCACAATTGGTGCGGCATCTAGCCTCCAGCCTTTGTTGGATAACATCAAACCAGGTTTCGAGAAAAAAACAGGAATCGAGCTCCGTATCAGCTACGGAGCCTCTGGTGCGGTAGCCAGGCAGATTGCACGAGGAGCACCAATCGACGTATTTTTTTCCGCGAGTAATTGGTTCACAGATGATTTGGTCCAAGAGGGCTTTTTGAGTGAAAGCAGCGTTATTCCATGGGCTGAGGGAATCATCGTGGTTATACGACCAGTAACCCGGCTCTCCGCTCCTTCTCTGCTGACGGACGCCAAGCGAATAGCGATCGCCAACCCTCGTACCGCACCTTATGGAGCGGCTGCTAAGCGAATGTTGGAGTTCATGAATATATGGGATGTAGTTGAAGGGCGCATCATCTACGCAGAGACTGCCTCACAAGCCCTGCAGTTCGCCAGGGCAGGAGAAGTTGATTTTGCATTCGTCCCTGCATCTCTTTTGATTGCCATGAGCGATGGAGTCGAACCTGTGGATGAGAAAACCTATGGAGTACCTGCGGACGTGTCGTTGACGCAGACCGTGGGGTTAGTTTCCGCCACGCCTAATTTACAAGAAGCTGTACGCTTCATCGAATACTTTCTCGCCCCCGATATTGCCTCCACCGTAAACAGATTCGGTTACCGACCGATTCATGGAGCGATTCGCGGGATTGCCTCGCGCTAGCCATGGATTGGGACGCACTACGTATCAGCCTGCAGGTTGCGATTACGAGCACCATACTCGCAACACTCATTGGGGTTCCATTCGCCTGGTGGCTTGCTCGGTCTAGCTTCCGCGGCAGGAACATCGTCTCCGCGCTCATATTGGCTCCAATGGTCCTGCCCCCAACAGTCCTTGGGTATTACTTACTGATCGCAGTCGGCAGAAGGAGCACCATCGGAGGATTCCTCGAATCAGCATTCAGCTTCTCATTCGTTTTTGACTGGACGGGCGCAGTATTGGCGGCATTCGTAGTATCGACTCCATTCCTCGTCCGAACTGCACAGGCGGGATTCGAGTCAGTAGACCGTGTTTATGAAGAAGCGGCGCGTACTTTAGGGCGTTCAGAGGTCTCAGTTTTCATACACGTGGCGTTGCCTCTGGCCAGACGCTCTGTCCTGGCAGGCGTAGCGCTGGCACTCGCACGTGCACTAGGTGAATTCGGCGCGACGCTAATGATCGCTGGCAACATCCCTGGTCGCACTCAAACTATGTCCATCGCCATCTACGACGCTGTGCTGACAGGCCGGTCATCAGACGCACGAGTGCTCGCAATGACCCTAACGTTCGTGAGCATCGGTTTACTAGTGGCAATAGGGGCCAGTGGCTGGAAGCAACGCTCATGAGTCTATCCGTAGACATACGTCTGAACGCAGGTTCGTTCTCCCTCGTTGCCGCGTTCAGCACAGGCGCTAGTGTCACAGCGGTACTTGGGGCATCTGGCGCTGGCAAGACCCTCGCGCTCCGGGCCATCGCAGGTCTCCAATCGCTTATTAATGGCGAAATCACGCAAGGCAGCCAGACTCTATATAGTTCGTCGAAGCGAATTGACCTGCCTGCTCGACGGCGTAATATTGGCTACCTCTTCCAGGATTACGCTCTCTTTCCACACCTCACGGTCGCGGAGAATATTGCATTCGGCCTGATGAGGGAACCCAAACAAGAGCAACTCCAATCAATTGCACGAATGGTCAATCTGCTTCGCCTACATGGGCTAGAGGATCGACTCCCTGCAGGGTTGTCTGGGGGTGAACGCCAGCGAGTGGCATTAGGGCGCGCGCTAGCCCGATGCCCTGATTTATTGCTCCTCGATGAGCCCTTCTCCGCGCTTGACGCACCAACCAGAGAATCGCTAGTTGAGGAGTTCATCTATCTTCGCGAAGCGATTGACATACCCACTGTTCTAGTTACTCACGACGTGGGCGAGGCCTACGCTCTTGCTCAACATATCGTCGTGATGGGTAACGGGCGCGTTCTTCAGAGTGGCACGAAGGATGAAGTCTTCCATCGCCCTCTATCACCAGATGTAGCTCGCCTCGTAGGTGTTCAGAATATTTTCAACGACACCCGCGATGGAGTTCCAGTGATTGTCGGTATCCGCGCCACGGACCTCCTCGTCGAATCATCGAACGAACCCAATGCAACATTGACCAAGACCGTAGATCGCGGAGTCCAATTGCTAGGAATGTTTACGACAAGTAACAGCGAATACCTTGTGGCAGAAATGAACCGAGCGCACCTCTTCAACCTCTTGCCAGGCAGCCGTTGGCGCGTCCAAGCACGCGAAGGGGCGTCCATGGTCTGGCCTATTACGAGCCTTGTCGCACCAGTTGACTCTCAGGCAGCTCAACCTTACTAGAGGCACCTTGCTCAAGGCGCAATGCGTCCCGGGTATCCACGATGTATGCCCATAGCTACTACCTGCGATTTCCAGTGGGGTTGGATCAATCGTACCGGCCATTGTGCACGTTGGTGCAGCGACAGTTGCTTAGCTCACCGATTAGGGACATCGTCCACTCGAACATCGCGGCCACTCTGATGCCATGTATATTCTTACTCTTCGTTCTGTCCTTCTGTCATTGAGGAAAATGG
>CALGTL010000180.1 GCA_937901475.1 uncultured Dehalococcoidia bacterium | reverse complement strand
TCTGCCATTGCTGTCGTCCCGCTTCGAACCGTACTGGCTAGCCCCCGCACCTAACGCCAACCCCAGCGCGCTACCCAGCCCCACGTTATCCACCACAATCCCAAACACGATGCCTAGTACGAGGCCGATACCGATGCCGCGGCTCTTCTTGCTGAATGGTTGTTCATAGCGATAGTTTACGCACCAGACGTAACACACGCCCATTGCCACGATATCCACGTTCTAGCGTAATGCCCTCAAAAGCGAGGGCTGCCGTTACTTTAGGAGGCCCCAGTACTCTCGATAGCCCTGTCGGTGTCCGGCTGCCGATAGTGGCAGTTAATTAATTTGCTGAACCTTCCCACCGTTGCACCTAATCGAGTAGACGTATCACTTCATTAGCGATTGACGGTACGGGAAGTATTTCTAGGCCGAAGCCCCTGGGCGGCGATGGCGGGTTCCTTCAACGTCAGTCCCCGTCGCCGATATAGCTGGAGGTGATACACATCACTCGGGCCTAAAGCTCCCATCCCGTCGGGGATTAGGTAGAACGGAGGTATGGGGATGAAGCTGCAGTCCATGCCGCTACCCTTGCTACTGGAAGTATTCATTAGGACACTTAGATAGTGAATGCTAAATTCGTCGTCGTCGAACTAGAACAAGGAACCAGCCAATGGCTGGCTTGGCGCCACAATGGAATAGGGGCGTCAGAGGCTTCGACCGTGATGCGTTGGGGTGAGAGCCGCTCAGAGACTGCCTCGAAGCTCTTACAAAAGAAGCGCGGACCTGTAATCCTAAACTCCTTCAAAAGCGAAGCTATGGCGCTAGGGACGAAACTTGAACCTGAAGCGCGCAATCTCTATAACGAGAAAACAGGGAAAGATGTGCGGCCGGTTTGCGTTCAGAGTTCTCAATATGACTGGTTGCGGGCTAGTCTCGACGGCCTATCCGCAAATCACGATATGGCAGTAGAAATCAAATGCGGGGCTTCTGTGTATCGTAGAGTCTCACAATCCCGCTCCGTTCCAGATTATTACTATGGGCAAGTGCAGCACATCCTTGCCGCCACAGGCCTAGATGCACTCGATTTCTGGTGTTACTGGCCAGGAAATTCCCCATTCTTACTGCCAGTAGAGCGAGACGACACATATATCGAACGCCTCCTGAGTAAAGAATTGGAATTCTGGAATCTTGTTACGCAAGCCACTACAAATCGACGTGTTGTACTTATCAAGATGGAAGACACTGGCAACCCTGGGGAGGATGCCCATAGGTTGCAATCAACCATGCAGCTTATGCTGGAATTTCCTGGCCAGGACTCTGTCCAATTAGAGATTATGGCTAATGGCCAGCGGACACGTCTCGAGATGCCCCTGGTGACCACATCGTTTTGTCCAGAGCTTGAGAAGAGGCTAGCCGCACTGATTGGCGATGGGCAAGCCAGAATAATGAATTAATAAATACGCATGACGCTCGCGAATGGATTGCAGGGCATGACCCGATGCTCCTAGAGCTAATGCAAAAGTACTATCCAGCTACTGAATGGAAGGTCTGCGAGTAGTTCCTTTTTTTTGCAACGTTCGCTGGCATTCGCTGGCGTACTTTCGAGGATTGTTTATGGCTAATACCGAAACAAGCTAGGCATATCAACTTTGAGAAATGACGCTACCACAGCACAAAGGCTAAACTTGCTTCTGTACCAACAGCGCCAAGCGAGTTGTCACTATGAATGTTGAAGAGATATTCCCTGGAGTTTTCGAACTCCACATGGACTACGGACGAGACACTGCCGGCCTACTAACTGATGGTGCCTTCCCGCACGCAGTCTGGTATGTGGCGGGCCCCACACCTGCGCTGCTCGACCCAGGTCCCACCGTCGTAGCCAAGGAAACATTGCGTACCATTCGCGAGCTCGGTTATGACCCAAATGACATCGAATACGTCATCCCTTCGCATATCCATGTAGATCATGGTGGCGGATCTGGTTGGTTGGTGCGGGAGTTACCTAAAGCAAAGGCGGTCTTCCACGCTCGCGGTGTGCCGTACATGACGGACGTCACGAGGCTGGCTGAAGGCACCCGCCAAGTGTTTGGCGATGAGTGGGAGGAAGTTTTCGGTGAGTTACTTCCCGTTCCAGAAGACCGTGTTGTAAGCGTCGAAGAAGGGGTTCGCCTAGAGCTTGGTGGCCGCCCTTACCGGGTCGTATTTATGCCTGGACACTCACTGGACCACATAGGGCTCTACGACGAAACTAACGAAGCGCTATACAGTGGCCATGGGCTTGGCAATTATATGCCCCATCGCTTCATGCCGGACCCGCCTATGACTTTACCCTATTTCGACGTTGCGGCGAGTATCGATTCCATCAGACGCGCTCGCGACCTGAAGCCTCGGTACCTTCTGCCCGCACACACAGGGTTCCTCGCAGCAAATCCTGCCTTCGCCATCGACGCGGTCGAGCGAGTCACGATAGAACTCGGGGAAATAATCCAAGCAGGCATACGCGAAGGTACCTCTCAGGAGAGGATGGAAGAACAAGTGCGCGCCTATTTCTTCGCGAAGCCAGATAAAGCAGACCGCTCTTACCTACCCACCGTGCAAGCCTATGTGAACTACTACGAGCGCCAAGATCGACGTCGCAAGTAGCGGCTAGAGCCCTGCTAGTTCATCGAACGATGGCTCAGGCATTCCGTCCTGCCAAGTAGGGTCTCGAAGCTCCAACCGATTACCACTAGGGTCATGAAAATAAAGCTCGCGTCCTGTAAACACTCCCTTGCGCCGGTAGACTAGCTCCGCGACATCGACTTCCTGTTCGATGAATACTTTACAGGCCTTAGTAAGAATCTCCGGGGTGACTGTGAACGAATGGTGCACGTGCGCGCTAGGCTGGTAGGGCATCTCCTTCGGTTGTTCGCACAACAAGATGCGGTGTTCCCCCACTGCGAAGCAAGACATCACCGAATTGCCAAGCCTGCCGATAAGCTCTAGGCCCAATAAGTCACCATAGAACTTCTCGGACTCTTCCAGGTCGTTCACCGGAATTGACCAGTGCGTAACACCTTCGATGCTCAGTAACCCCATGACTCTCCTTTCGATGGCATGCAGCCATTGGCGAACCGTGGCCGAAGCGTACAGCGGAGCAACGGGAGTGTCTAGCAACTCTTTTTGCTCAGAACAGTCAGGGTAATCACACCCTTCGAAGACTAGTCGGCTATAGAGGCCAGCTTCGGCAAGGCTTGCGCTAATACCTTCGTGTGTTGTCCTTGTTCGAACTCAGCTGCAGCTATGAGCTATCAGATTACGTAATCGCTATCGCCCGAGCGCTTGATACTCGGCCGCCGTGGCCTATGCGCTCAATAAAGCGCCCCCCCTCTGCTAGACTCCGCGCTATGAGCTACACGGCATCCCAATACGCCAAAATCAATGGCATCCGCATTGCCTATGAGACAACGGGGAAGGGGTTCCCGCTTCTAATGTTGCATGGGTTCCCTCGAACGCACCGGACGTGGGAAAAGGTGGCTCCAATCTTGTCGAGCCGATTCACGCTGGTTATGCCTGATAGGCGAGGATACGGCGACTCCGATCGTGGAAGTACCCCCGAAACCTATAACAACATGAATATGGCCTCCGATATGCTCGGGGTCATGGATTACCTTGGCCATAGCGATTTCATTGTCGTAGGGCATGACAAAGGAATGCCTACCGCGCGGCGGATTGCCGCCGATAACCCAGGCCGAGTGAAAGGCGCAGTGTTATTGGATGGATTACCGGAGGGCGCAAATGTATCGCGAGGCAAAGACGCGTCTGGGCGGACATGGTATTTTGACTTCTTCAGGCAGCGAGGAGTTGCAGAGCAGCTCATCGGTCAAAACCCTCGATTGTTCTTCTCTCTCTTCTTAGACAGAAACCCACACCTAACGACTGAAGAACACGATTATTACGTCGGAATGTTCAGCCGCCGAGGATCGGTTGAGGCCATCCTTGCGGATTATCGCGCGGGGCTTGAAATAGACGGGGAGCATTGGATTGAGCAGGCCAAAGCAGGTGTCAGAATGACGACACCAGTCTTGTCTCTGTGGGGAGGACATGGGCCAACGGCGAACGTCGCCATGCTGGATGCATGGCGACAGGTTGCAGACGACGTTCGAGGTGAGGTTGTAGAGAATTCAGCTCACTACGTTCAAGAAGAGCAACCAGCGTTCGTCGCAGGGCAAATCATGGCGTTCGCCAACGAGCTGAGAATTAAATAGCATTACCCCACAATCGCTTCTTACAGTTGGCCTCTATCCATACTCAATGGCACATCAGGCCACTTCGGTACTGCATTCTGCGTATAGTGCGAAGCTTGCAAAAACCGAGCCCCGCGGGATAACAGGAAATCGTCATTGCGCAATGCGCGCTAGCTGTTTTATCAGAGCGTAGGCTCCTAGGTTCAGTATGGTTCTCTGCTTGAGCTAGTGATAGGCTTTCCTCAGGATTGAAGTTCTTCTTTGCTAATTTGAGCATAGGGCGTAAAAATCGCTCTTGCCGGAGGAATCACATGGCTAAAGTGATGATCGTTCCAGACCCAGCTCTGAAGCCGGCAGGATTTGCTCCCGCTACGAAGGTCGGCAACATGGTTTTTGTTTCCGGCCAAACAGGAACCAATAACAACGGGCTTGTCACGGGTACTGTTCACGAGCAAACCCAGCAAACATTCAAAAACCTCGAGACAATCCTTCAGGCTGCTGGCGCAACCATGGCTGACGTAGTGAAGATTACGTGCTTTCTTGTTCGCGCAAGTGACTACAAAGGGTACGCTGAGGAGCGATTGAAGGCGTTCCCTGCAGACTCCCAGCCTGCTAGTTCAACTCTTATTGTCAAAGCACTGGCGAGGCCGGAGTTTCTGGTTGAGATTGAGGCTATTGCAGTCATCAGCTAGTGTTGTTGCGAGTCCCGCTCCTGGTTGTCGACCGAATCTATAAATCAATACAGCCCCGCAACTGAGGCTGCGGGGGTGTGAGTTTGTCCTGGATCGTAATCGCGCTAGCCAGCGCCACTGTTTCTGGTGTGGTCAACGTCTTCGACAAAACGTTCATTCATAAATACGCCCGTACGGTACAGACACTCCCTTTGCTGGTTGGCTTCGCGCAAGTAACGATTGGTATAGTCGTGCTCGCTGCAGTTCCCCTGCCCGATACCGTGTCCCTGTGGTTTAGTGCAACGGCTCTGGTATCCGGGATAATTTTCGGAATCAGTGGGTCATTGATGTTAAAGGTGCTCTTCCAGCAGGAGGTATCTCGCACCGTACCAGTCATGCAAATCGCTCCGATTTTCGCGGCTGCATTCGCCCTCATATTCCTCGACGAAACCCTTACTGCAATGCAATGGCTCGCAATCCTATCGACAGTTGCGGGTGCCGTGATGCTATCGGTCAGGTTCGACAATGGATTCGGGGGAATCCCTCTCAATCGAAACTTCTTCATCCTAGTGCTAGCTGCAGCTATTTTCGCTATGGGCAATATCGTAGGGAAAGTCGCATTAGAACACCTCCCTGTCATGTATACCCACGGGATGAGATCGCTCGGACTGGGAGCAGTTTTTCTATTATTCCACTTACGCCGTGAACCGTTACAACACGTGAAGGAAATGTTAAAGGAGCGCAGTCCGGGGCTACTCGTTGTTGGAGCGAACGAGTTAGTAATCGCGAATTCGAGCCTCATTCTCCTGCTGTGGGCTTTGTCGATTGGACCGGTTTCGTTAGTTACCGCATTGGTAGCCACAAGGGCCATGTTCATCGTAATCTTCAGTACTCTACTCGCGCTGATATGGCGTGGTGCACTAGGAGAAGTAATCACCGTGCGAGCTATCGCGGTGAAAACCGGATCCACTGCCCTTATAGTCGCAGGGGTTGCAGGTATCGCGACCCAATAATCCTTGAGAACTCCGTGTCCAAGGTTGATTGGAACGGTCACGCGTTCGCCTTTGCCCAATGCACTCGCATTTCTTGCGAGTGCCAAAGTGTTGAGCCGAAAGGTTCTTTAAATCATAGGGAGTAGGTTTCCAGGACTCATGTTCTCTCGCAATTACTATCCAAGATTCCGCGGCTGGTGGATTGTCGGAGCATCCTTCCTCGCGTTGTACCTTAACGGCTCGTCGACTAGCTATCTGATGGGAGTCCTGATCCTGCCGATGGAAACTGACCTCGGTTGGAGCCGGGCCACCTTGCTGGGAGCTCTCACTGTTTCGACCTTCGTTACCGCAGGAGCAGGTATGTTGATGGGCCCTTTCTACGACAAGCATGGAGCTCGCGTAGGCATGACTCTCAGCGCCTTGATCAGCGGCATTGTTCTCTTACTGTTGCCCCATGTAACTACGGTCTGGCAATACTACTTGCTCCTGGGCATCGGCATGGGGGTTGCGCGTTCAGGTCTAGAAAACATCGGGCCGCGAACGGCAATTGCAAACTGGTTCGTGCGTCGTCGCGCCGCAGCCTTTGCTTGGTACAGTGGAGGGCGAGCAGTTTTCGGTGTGACCGCTGTCGCCCCATTCGCGTACTTAGTCAGCCAAACCAGCTGGAGGTCCGGCTGGACAGTTATTGGAGCGCTAGAGTTAGCTGTGCTGATGCCGATGATCTGGCTGGTTGTACGACGCAGGCCTGAGGATCTAGGGCAACTCCCTGATGGCGACACGCCCAGGCCACACACACCTGCAACATTGCTCGCTGAGCCTGAATGGACACGCAAGCAAGCGATGCGAACGAAGGCTTTCTGGTTCATGGTGCTGGGGTTCGCGTTCGTGGGATTTCCGACCAGTGGAATGATAGCCAACATGCTGCCCTATTTCAGCGATGAAGGCTTATCGCTAGAAGCGGCATCCGTTGCGTTCAGTGTCTTCGCATTCGGCGCACTGATGGGGAGGCCCATCTGGGGGCTCGTGTCCACTCGGCTAGGAATTCATCCCGCTCTCACGCTGTATGCCGTTGTATACGGATTAGCCATCGCATCAATGGTCCTTGCCTTCAACAGTTTCTCTCTATTCATCGCCGCGTTTTTTGTCGGTGTACCAACCGGGGGAGCGGCGCAGTTGCAAGCACAGGCCTGGCCAGACTTCTTCGGCAGACGCAGCGTAGGCGCTATCACAGGGATATCAACACTGATAATTATGCCATCCATAGCTATAGGCCCATTACTAGCCGCCGTTGCATTCGATTTAATGGGGAGTTACAACTTCATTTTCTTGGCATATGCGGCAGGAGCGATGGTCTCGTCGGTATTTTTCTACCTGGCGAAACGGCCATCGCCATCGCCATCAGTCACATCTACGTTCGGATGACCACGCTGGGATCTCAAGGCCAGGATTGCAAGTACAATCGGGAAAGCAGTAACAAACAGAGCAACAGGGATAACCACGATCCCAGGGCCCAAGCCTAGCACTGGTTCGAGAGTATCTATCACCCACCGCAACAAGCGGGGGTCACTGGGTTCTGAATGGTGAACCAGTACGGCTAACGCAAGCATCGCGGTGCCTACGCTTTCTCGGCCATGAGATCGGATTGGCCATCGGCTTCAATAAAACGCACCGAGTAAGCGCGCTCACGAAGCACCCAGCTTATAAGTGACGCGAAAATCAGCGTCGCAGCAGCGATGATGAAAAATGATTCATATGAGCCGGACAAATCAAAAATGAGGCCTGCGCCGAAGACGGCAAGCGCCCCACCTACCTGGTGAACAAGCGTAAGCATCCCATTGAGCGTGCCCGCACGCTGTATTCCATATATCTCGGCTGTCAGGGCGCCAACCTGCGGAACGGACGCGAGCCACGAAGCGCCTCCTACGATAGCGAACACCCACAACCCAATGCCTGGGGGCAATACCACCAGCGCCAGGAATGCCAGACCTCGCACTCCGTACACGACAGTAAGCAGGTTCTTGCGCAGCATGCGATCTGAAATAATCCCCGTCGTCAACACGGCTGCCAGGTTAATCAAATTCAGCAACGCAAACGCCAAAGCGGCAGTCTTGACTGAGATTTCCTCGCTTATGGCGTAGGGAACGAAATGAACAGCGATTGAGCCGGTAGTGATACCACAAACTATGTAGCCAAATGTCAGCATCCATATAGGGCTACTACGGTAAGCAGTTTGCCAGTGATCAACGGCGAGTGGTCCTTGACGTCCAAGCCCTGTAGCACTGGTTGCGGCAAGTTCGTCGGCAGGGCCATCATCCCCATCGGGCCAGAGATCAAATTCGCGGGGGCTGTTGCGCAGAACAAACCAGAGCATAGGCGACGAGATCAGCAACATACCGCCAACGACCATCCAAGTCGTACGCCAGTTGGCAATATCCAGCATGTAGGCCATGAACGGAACCATCAACATGCCGCCAACGGACGCACCCGACGTGAGGACGCTGATCGCGGCTCCACGTTGTCGCTTGAACCAGCGAGAGGCCAAAGCTGAGGCCGGAACGAACAGGATGCCGGCTATACCCACTGATACAAGCAGAACGTAGACGAGCGAAAGCATCCAAAGGTTATGGGAGACGCCCAACAGGAAGCTCCCAACCCCCACAACGACCATGCTCACCGACATGACAATACGCCCGCCATAGCGGTCGGTAAGGTTGCCGATGAAAGGGTGAGAAATACCATTGACTAGCCAACCAGCAGCAACCATGAACGAGAGCATTGAAATACTAACGCCAAACTCTTCCGTCCAGCGATCGAAGAAGAGGCCGAGTCCCTGGCGCGGGCCTACTCCAACCAGTGACATGAAGAACATGGCGCCGATGACGTACCAGCCGTAGTAGAGGCGGGGTCGCTTAGGGTTGCGGGGTCCAGCAGACATAGTCACCTTACAGGCATAAAGGCCTGGAAGCAGTCTAGCGGATGTCTCGCGACAGGCTTACACAAAGTGGACTTCATACATTCGGTGCAAAGAGAGCAGTTACAGCTCACTCTGAATTTACCCAGCGTCTCTTAGGCCAATGAGGTCACAGGTACTGCGTGGCAAACGGAGTGCTTCTATGCCTGCCTCGCGGCAATGGCTCATACACAACTCCACTCGATTCGATTCATGAGTACTACTCGATCTAAGTCAGATTGGCCTTCGTCGATACGGAGTTAGGTTTCGGTTGAAAATTACAAACTTAATTGTTGCCGAAATAACTCGCTTAATTTCGTTCTTTCTACGTTTATGGTCACCGGATCTAGTTCTTAATCGCATTAGAGTCTTCTATATTCGAGGTTCATGGCGCAGATTGAAGATTGCTCGTTCTCGACAGGTATCAATAGGTTTTATTAGGATTCTATAGATTCGCCTGTGAACCTAGAGAAATCACTGAATCACTCAGGAGTAAGGAGCCTCGACTGTGACCAACCAATCGACTGATCCAATCGGCGAGCGCAAGTGGTTAACACTAGGTTTGGCACGCACTTTGTTGGGAATTAATGAGGCAACACTTCGTCAGTGGGCAGACAACGGCCTCGTTCGCGCCTTTCGTACCCCGGGAGGGCACCGGCGTTTTTCTACTGAAGATATTTACTCTCTTATTGCAGGCGACCAAAGTGGCCCCAACGGGGTTCAAGTCGGGGATCCGTCCGTTTTGCCGCGCATCCGGCGCATGGTGAAGGGCGGTACGTACCCTAATTTGCCTGAGTGGATGTCCCAATTCGACGATGAAGGCCATAAGCGCATGCGCATCCTGGGTCGAGAATTCCTTGACCTCTGCATCGAATACATTGAACAGCCCCAGCGCCTCGGAAGCGTAAAACAGGCTTCCGCGCTTGGGGAAAACTATGGAATCGAAATCGCTTCGCACGGAATCATTCTGTCCGACGCCCTGCAAGCTTTCTTTTTCTTCCGTAACGCAACCTTTGAAGCAATCAAGTCAACGCTAACGAAGCGTCACGCTACCGCTGAAGAAGCCTACAGAACCCTCGATCAGCTTACCAAGCTGACGGATCAAGTACTGCTAAGTCTCACATCTCGGTACAACCAGGAGCCGGTTCAGCAGGGCATACGGACTCCAAAATCTAAGCAATCCACACGAAAAGCGGGTGCACGCTGATGATCACAACAACATCCCATCGGACGGATCAATTAGACAAGCAAATGCTCAATCTGGTGCAGTCACGGTTTCCTCTCTCAGAACGCCCCTTTGAGGAGATGGCTTCAACTCTGGGCACAAGCGAAACCGACCTGATTGAGCGTATCGCTTACCAGAAGAGCAAGAATGTGATTCGACATATCGCTGCCATCTTCGACACACGCAAGCTTGGCTACAAGACCACTTTAGTCGCGTTCCGGCTGCCACCGGGTAAGCTCACAAAAGGTGCTCACCACATCAACAAGCTGCCTGGAGTCAGCCACAATTACGCCCGCAATGGTTCGTACAACCTTTGGTTCACCCTCGCAGTGCCTCCTTACGAAGACCTGAATGGTGTTATTGAGCAGTTGGCCAAGGATACTGGCGCTGAAACCGCTCGAATCATGCCAACGATCCGATTCTTCAAAATCGGTGTCAATTTCGACATGGTGAAAAACGAAGGCGCTGCCTACGAATATTACTCACCTGACGGGTATGGGAAGAAAGGCTCTGCGCAAGAGAAAAAGCCTGAGATTAACAATGACTGGAACAAAGCTGTTCCCGTTTCCGATCGCGATATCGAGATTATCCGAGAACTTCAAGAGGACCTTCCATTGATACCGCGACCGTTCGACGCCATGGCGGAGCGCTTGGGAATAACAGTGGCCGGCCTGTTCGACTGGGCAGTCGAAGCCCAGGAGCGCCAAATCATGCGCCGCTACTCCGCCGTCCTTTATCACCGTAAAGCTGGCTTCAAAGCCAACGCAATGGCGGTCTGGAAGGTGCCAGAAGAGCGCGCAGATGAGGTTGGTTTGAAAATGGCAGAAAGTCCCTGGGTAACACACTGCTACCAGCGACCCACTTTCCCTGATTGGCAATACACGCACTTCACAATGATTCACGCTCCCACGAAAGAACGTTGCGAGGAATTGGCTGCGGAGATGTCGGAAACCACCGGTATTGATGACTATCAAATGCTCTATAGCACTCGTGAGTACAAGAAAACTCGAGTCCGCTACTTCGTGGAGCACGAGGCCGGGGCGACGGCATGACTCGGTACTACCCGGCATATCTGAACCTCACTGGCAAGCGATGCGTAGTCATCGGTGCAGGGCTAGTGGCGGAGCGCAAAGTAACGCAACTCCTCGCCTCCGATGCAAGCGTGACGCTAGTAAGCCCGACTGCCACGAGTGAGATTGAAAAACTAACATCTGAAGGCAAGGTTCAGTGGCACAAGCGTTCTTATAAGCAAGGCGACTTGGTAGGCGCGACGCTCGCCATCGCGGCAACCGACGACGAATTGGTCAATCGTGAGGTACATGCCGAAGCTCAGCAAGAGAACACTCTGTTGAATGTTGTCGATGTGACGCCGCTCTGCGGATTCATCGCACCGGCAATCATTGAGCGTGGCCCAGTAACAGTTGCTATCTCTACATCAGGCACCAGTCCGGCCCTTGCTCGAAAGCTAAGAGAGTTGATGAACGGCGACCAGAATCCCGAACACAATGAACCGCAAGATGGTGCGTATTGCCGCTGCATGGCCTGGGCCGATGCAGCAAGCGTGCTAAGCGAGGCTCGTATTGAGGTTCGCACCCAAGAAACTCCTACGGCTGCAGAGACCTGGCAGGCAGCCATGACTACAGAGTTCTTGGAGCTCGTACAGGCAGGTAAGACCGAAGAAGCCAAGGACCGTTTGCTCGATGTACTTCTGGCAGCAGCAAGTTAGGGAGAAGACCCGTGAGAGTCGTGATGACAGGCTTGAGCCACCGCACAGCGCCTTTGGCAATCAGGGAATCAGTGAGTTTCACTCGAGACCAGCTTCCCGGTGCGTTAGAGGCACTAAAGGATATCGCCGGCAGAGGGGTGGTTGTTTCCACTTGTAACCGCACCGAGGTTTACACCGTCGCCCGCGACAGTGAGAGTGGGCGCGGCTCCCTAGAGGCTTTCTTCACTTCCGTCAGTGGCGGCAGCGAGCTAGCACCGTACCTCTACACGCTGGAGCAGGAAGACGCGGTAAAGCATTTGTACCGGGTTGCTTCTAGCCTGGATTCCCTCATCATCGGTGAGTCCGAGATTCTCGGCCAAATACGAGATGCCTTTGGGGTTGCTAGTCGCCATGGCATAGCCCCTGGCGTGTTGGCTCACGTATTCCACTCCGCATTGCGCACCGGCAAGCGCGCACGTACCGAAACCAGCATCAGCCGGAACGCACTGTCTACGAGCCGTGCTTGCGTGGAGATTTCACGCGAAGCTATGGGCGACCTTTCGCAGAAAAATGCTCTCATCATTGGAGTGGGAGAGGCATCCAAGCTCGCCGGGCAAGCATTGAAAGACGCGGGCATCGCCTCAATCCGCATCGCGAACCGCACTTTGGCCAACGCCTACGAACTATCTATCGCACTGAGCGCTGACGTTGCGGGCCTAGATCGATTACCAGAGCTCATCAGCAAAGCTGATGTAGTTGTCACTTCTACCGGAGCATCTGGTTTCATAGTCGACATGAAAATCATGTCCGAAGCGATGTCAGCACGGGAGAACCAGTCAATACTGATAATTGACTTAGCGGTGCCACGCGACGTCGCACCCGCAGTCGGCGAAATCGACGGAGTCACGTTACGCACGATGGGTGACCTAGAAACCATAGCAGAGGCAAACCGTAGTGAACGGAAGGTTGAAGCCCTCAAAGTCGAGTCGATTGTAGATGAAGAAGTCGAGCGCTTTCGCTTCTGGTGGCAAGCACGCGCTATGACTCCAACGATTGCAGGAATTCGGCGGCGCGCTGAAGATATTCGTGCGGCAGAAGTAGCAAAGACCGTCGCTAATGTTGAGGGTTTGACTGCCGAGCACGCCGAGCGGCTAGAGGCGATGACTAAGTCACTGGTAAAGAAATTGCTGCACAATCCCACTAGGGTGCTACGAGACCGCAACGACGAGTCGTTCACCCAAGCTGCGCGCGAGCTTTTCGCGCTCGACGAATGAGGTCTGCAATCCGCATAGGGACTCGCGGAAGCTCTCTGGCTATTGCGCAGACCGAAATGACCATGGCAGCAATGCGCAGCATCGACTCAGCCATAAGATTTGATGTAGAGGTCATCACTAGCGCGGGTGATGCCGCCCCTAATGCTCCTCTGGGAAGCCTAGGTCTTGGCGTGTTCACCTCTGCAATCGAAAGCGCGTTGTTAGAAAAGCGCATTGACCTCGCAGTGCACTCCCTCAAAGACTTGCCCACGGAGGTTACTCCGGGGCTATCTATCATTCCTGTCCTAGAGCGCGAAGACCCTCGTGATGTACTCGTGAGCCGAGACCACCATGATTTCGTCAATCTACCTGCGAATTCACGAATAGGCAGCAGCAGCCCTCGGCGAATCGCTCAACTGAAGCACGGCCGCAAGGATCTCTTATTCATTCCTATCCGCGGCAACATCGAAACACGCCTGAGGAAAGCCGAAGGCCTGGACTACGACGGCACTATTCTGGCGGCGGCAGGCATATTGCGATTGGGTATGGCCGAGTGCATCACTGAATACCTATCACCAGCTATCTGCGCGCCCGCCCCTGGCCAAGCAGCGGTCGCGGCCCAGTCTCGATCCAATGACCACGAGATTCTCGGTTTGATGCAATCTATATCGCACAAGCCCACTGCGATTGCAGTGACAGCTGAGCGCGAAATTCTGCGCGCAGCAGGCGGGGGCTGTCAGCTATCTATCGGCGCGCACGCAACGTTAGAGGGCGACGAGATTCGGCTGTTCGCGACGGTTACTCCGCTAGATGGCTCAATCAGCTATCGAGTTGAAGTTACAGGCCCCGCTGATGATCCTGAAATTGTGGGGAGGGCCGCATACATCGAATTCCTAGAGCAGGGCGCTGGCGATCTGATGCATGGAGTAACGAGATGATTGCGGGCAAGGTCTATCTAGTTGGTGCAGGCCCCGGTGATCCTGGTCTATTGACTGTTAAGGGTGCCGAGTGTCTCAAGAACGCGGACCTAGTAGTATACGATCGCCTCTCAAGTCCTGAGATTCTCGCGCTCGCACCTGCAAATGCCGAACTGGTATTCATGGGTAAAGAGCCGCAGACTCCCGGTGATTTTCAGCAGGAAATTAACAAAACTCTGTCCGCAGCCGCACTGCAAGGGAAAACTGTTGTGCGCCTCAAAGGCGGAGATCCGTTCGTATTCGGCCGCGGCGGAGAGGAGATCGAGGCCCTCATCGAAGCTGGTGTGCCGTATGAAGTAGTGCCCGGAATAACCTCTGCTATCGCCGTCCCTACCTATGCTGGGATACCCGTCACTCATCGGGGGGTTTCAGCTTCTTTCACCGTTGTCACAGGTTCAGAAGATCCAACGAAGCCTGGAATTGACACTGACTGGGTAACTCTCGCCAAAGTCAAAGGAACACTTATTGTACTCATGGGCTGGCGCGCTTTGCCGAATATCATTGACTCCCTCGTGTCAAATGGCAAGCCAGAGGACACCCCAGTAGCTGTAATTCAGTGGGGAACCACACCAAGGCAACGCAGTGTCAGCGGCACCCTCGCCAACATCGTTGAGCGCGGCAACAATGCTGGCCTGACAAACCCCGTAATTACCGTGATAGGAGCCGTCGCGGCACTCCACGAGCGTATGCGCTGGTTCGATACTGGTCCCCTCTTTGGGCAGCGCGTTCTAGTAACTCGCTCTCGCCCGCAGGCAAGCGTGCTCACGAAGCTGCTCATAGCGGAAGGTGCAGAGCCGGTCGAACTACCTACCATTCAGATAGAAGGTTTAACCGACTACGCCAAACTCGACGCCGCGTTGGCCAATCTCTCAGAGTACGAGTGGACCATATTCACCTCACCCAACGCGGTAGATGCTGTCTTTGATCGGCTAGCCATCGCAAGCAAAGACGTCCGAGCATTCGGAGGTGTCCGCGTAGCGACTACCGGGCCTGCAACTGCCGCATCCTTGAGAAGGCGAGGTATTGTTCCTGATTTGGTACCCGAGATCTACACTACAGAGGAGCTTGCGAAGGGTTTTTCCGCGTTCGAAATGCAAAGCGCTAGAGTCCTTCTTCCTCGAGCAGATATCGCGACCGATACTCTGTCCAAAGGCCTACGTGAGCAGGGTGCAGCTCTAGATGAAGTTGATTGCTACAGGACTACCACTCCACCCGGTTCGAGCGAAAAGGCCCGAGATCTTCTCAGCTCTGGAAAAATTGACGCCGTGACCTTCACTAGTTCTTCGACTGTCCGCAACCTTGTCTCCTTAATCGATGGCGATGTGAGTCTTCTAGATAGAGCACTTGTCATTTCCATAGGCCCCGTCACCAGTGCCACAGCGCGTAATCTTGGAGTGCGCGTTGATATAGAGGCCGCAGAACACACCGTTCCGGGCGTGGTAGCAGCGTTCGCAACAGCACAGCGAGCAACTCGAGCACAGCAGCAGGGAGCTTGATTATGAGCGAATTGTTGAATCACAGGGACGATAGAACCCAGGGGCCTGCGGGGTTCCCGCGGGTCCGCCTCCGGCGGCTGCGCAAATCCGCAGCGCTACGTGGGATGGTCCGTGAGACAAACCTCTCGCCCAGCGACTTTGCCTACCCGCTCTTCGTGGTCCACGGGCACGGTATTCGCACGCCCATCGACCCGATGCCGGGGCAATTTCAATTTTCTGTAGACCAGCTACTAATAGAGGTGGCAGAAGCCCAAAGCTTAGGCATTTCGGCAGTACTGTTGTTCGGCGTACCATCCACGAAAGATCACCTTGGAACAGAAGCCTACAGTGATGATGGCATCATCCAGCAGGCCACTAGGGCTATCAAGCAGGACATGCCGGACATGGTCGTTATCACTGATGTATGTCTGTGTGAATACACGAATCATGGCCACTGCGGCATCCTCACTGACGAGGGAGTCGTGGACAACGACCCAACGCTAGAGTTGTTGGCAAAGACTGCTGTGTCTCAATCCCGCGCTGGGGCTGACATAGTAGCTCCGTCAGCCATGATGGATGGCCAGGTAGCGGCACTGCGGGCGGGTCTAGACATCGCAGGAATGCTAGACGTTCCAGTGATGGCATATGCATCTAAATTCACATCTGCCTACTATGGTCCATTCCGAATTGCAGCTGAATCCACGCCTGAGTCCGGCGACCGCAAGGCCTACCAGATGGATGGTGCCAACCCGCGTGAAGCGCTTCGTGAAATGGAACAAGATGCCTTTGAAGGTGCTGACATTCTCATGGTGAAGCCGGCCCTAGCCTACCTTGATATCCTCTCGCAGGCCAGGCAACGGTTCAACCATCCAATCGCTGCCTACAACGTCTCCGGTGAATACTCGATGCTCAAAGCAGCGGCAGCAGCCGGCTGGCTAGACGAAAACACAGCCATGATGGAAATGCTCATCTCCATCAAGCGCGCAGGGGCAGACCTAATCATGACTTACTTCGCCAAGGACGCGGCGCGCCTACTTCAGAAGAGTGTCTAACTTTGGAGTTAACAATCACACAACACAAAATGGCGAACCTGCTAAAGGAAGCTGGGGCCAGTCTGTTCACGCCCTTGGTTGGCGCAGATGACGTGGATCTAGCGGTGCGCGGCGCAGACGGTCAATACGTAGAGCTACGCATCCTCGAACCAAAGGGCGGTCTCCGCAAATTCACGGTGGGCCGGTTCCGCCCAAAACCTTATGTCTTCTTCCTCTGTGTCACTACTGAGGAAACATGGGTGATCCCGTCAAACGTCTTCGAACGTTTCTCCCAGGGAGTGCCGAATGGTCCATCACACACATTGGATTTTGACCAGGATGACCTCGGTGAACCCATCGGAGAGCGACTTCGAATTTATCGTGACCGGTGGAAGCTAATTGCGGAATTCAGAAAGTATCGATCGACGATGAGCGATCCCGTCGCACTACAGATGATGCTAGCGATGGGCTAGCGAAGACATTCGAAGTCGGAGTTACCATCCCATGAACCTCTCACGCTCTGAGGAGCTCTTTGAAAAATCCCTGAAACTGATGCCTGGTGGCGTAAATAGCCCCGTGCGGTCGTTCGGCGCTGTCGGAGGTATTCCCCCATTCCTAGCGCGCGGCCAAGGCGCTCATGTCTGGGATGTCGATGGAAACGAATATGTTGATTTCCTTGGGTCCTGGGGCCCACTTATCCTGGGACACGCGAATCCCATAGTGGTTGAAGCTGTTCAGAAAGCGGCCGCGGATGGTACAAGCTTCGGCGCGCCCACCGAAAAAGAGCTCCAGTTAGCTGAATTAATCACGAACGCACTGCCCTCTATCGAGATGATGCGTTTGGTTAGCTCGGGCACAGAAGCCACTATGAGTGCTGTCCGGATGGCACGGTCATATGTCGGTCGCTCCAAGATCATCAAATTCAACGGCAATTACCACGGCCACGCGGATGGCCTACTAGTAAAAGCGGGATCAGGTCTTGCCACCCACGGCGTGCCCACTAGTGCGGGAGTGCCTCAAAGTTACGCAGCAGAAACGCTGGTGGCCGAGTACAACGACATCAGTTCCGTGCTGGAATTATTCGCAGCCAATATCAATCAGGTTGCAGCAATCATTGTCGAGCCTGTAGCGGGGAACATGGGTATAGTGCCTCCTAATCCTGGTTTCCTTGAAGCACTTCGTAAGGTAACTCGCGACGAAGGAGCGCTTTTAATCTTCGATGAAGTCATAAGCGGGTTCCGCGTCGGGCTTCACGGCGCACAAGGTCTCTACGGTGTAACGCCTGATCTCACCTGCCTAGGAAAAATCATCGGAGGCGGCCTTCCTGTTGGCGCCTATGGTGGTCGCGAGGAAATCATGCGCATGGCTGCACCATTGGGCCCTACCTACCAGGCAGGGACACTATCGGGTAACCCATTAGCAGTCTCAGCGGGCATAGCATGCCTCACCGAACTCGGCAGGCCAGGAATTTACGAGCGCCTCGATGCATTGGGAGTGCTCGCAGAGCAGGGAGTGCGCTCTGCAGCGGATGCTACCGGCACGCAGGTAACCGTCAATCGCGTCGGGTCAGCGTTCACCGCATTCTTCGCGCAATCCCCGATTAGAGACTGGTCTGAGGCTGCAGGCGCTGATACGGAGCGCTACGCTCGGTACTTTCATTGTCTCTTAGAACAGGGTGTCTATACCGCTCCATCCCAGTTCGAAGCTGGATTCGTTTCACTCGCGCATACGGATGCAGATCTTGATTTTGCAGCCGATAAGATTCGTGTCGCGCTTGAGAGTCAGCGCGATTAAGCAATCTGGAAATTCACGGAATCACAGGAAATGAAAGAAGGGTGGCGCTAGGCGCTACCCTTCTTTCATTTGAGTCTTTTCGACTACAGTACTCTAAAGACCAGCGTTGGCTGTGTCCCAGTTGACCAAATTCCACCACGCTGCCAGGTATGCTGGGCGAGCGTTCCGGTAGTCAATGTAGTAAGCATGCTCCCAGACATCACAAGTCAACAAAGGCTGTTGGCCGTTGGTCATGGGGTTACCGGCGTTTGATGTATTCACGATCTCGATTGACCCGTCGGCATTTTTTACGAGCCAGGTCCAGCCAGAACCGAAGTTACCAGTGGCGCTTGCCGTGAACTTGGTCTGGAACTCCTCGAAGGAACCGAAAGTCTTATCAATCGCGTCGGCAATAGCGCCAGTCGGAGCTCCACCGCCGTTGGGGCTCATCGAATTCCAGTAACAAGTGTGATTCCAGACCTGAGCGGCGTTGTTGAAAATAGGTCCTGCAGGTGCTTTCTTGATGATGTCTTCGAGCGAAGCATCCGCGAACTCGCCCTCCTTCGTCATGTTGTTCAAGTTGGTCACGTACGTGTTGTGGTGTTTGCCGTGGTGGAACTCCAACGTCTCCTGGGAGATGTGAGGCTGGAGTGCGTCAATGGCATAGGGCAGAGCTGGTAGTTCGTGAGTCACGGTGGTCCCTCCTGATTGTTTGCCGCGCACGCCTCGGGCCGGCGGTCTATTGAGATACATCCTAGGAAGCCTGAGCGCCGGTGCGGCCTCCGTGGGAGCAAATGTACTTTATCAGAGGACTGTGCTGTAGGCCACAGCCGGGGCATCTTGCAATGGAGCGCTACTCTGCGATGAATTTCATCGAGGTTGAATTCACGCAATGACGGGCATTAGTTGAAGTAAACCCTTCTCCCATAAACACGTGGCCAAGGTGACCTCCGCAGTTAGTGCATTCAATCTCGACACGCATGCCGTCAGCGTCGCGAAGCTGCCGAACAGCTCCATCGATCTCTTTGTCGAAAGCAGGCCACCCGCAGTGAGCGTCGAATTTGTCGACCGACCGGTACAGCTCAACGTCGCAACGACGGCAAACGTATGAACCGGTTTCGTAGAAATTGTCGTACTCACCAGTGAATGGCATCTCAGTGCCTTTGGATTCGATAACCCATGCCTCTTCAGGCGTAAGAGGGTTGTAGTTCGCGTTAGTCATAGTCCAAATCTCCCAGGTGCAGAGCCCACAACGTGAATCCCATTATCGCAGATACCTTGAATGCCCATGATCGAGTAGCGCTGAGCAAAGGCGATGCCTCGGTCAGCGCTACTTGCCGCCACTTCTCGCCAACAAGCGGTCTCGAGTTGCAGGGGTTAATGCCATGTCTATGGACGTCCAGGCAAGGGAAAGCGCACCATCGTAGATTGCCTGATTTGCGGCAGGCGTGATTGTCGCTTCGGCGAACTCAGGTTGATGGTTCACCGCGGGTAGACAATCGATACCCAAGGCGGGGTGTATAGACGGCAGCACCAAGGAAACGTTGCCCATATCGGTTGACACAGGAGTCGCCGGTGAAGGGCCACCAGCAACTGGGAACTTACGCCCCAAAGCCTCGGCGTTCGCTTTGTAGAAATTTGCCATATCGACATCATCCTCCATGTGCGCGAACGGCTTATCGCCACCAACAATCTCCAGCGTAGCTCCCGTAGCGAGCGCACCGGCCTCGAAACAACGCATTACTTTCTCGTAAACATCTCCTAGGTCGTCAAGCGTTCGAGCACGCACGGCGAAGTCTGCCGACGTGTACGAAGGAATTATGTTGAAGGCCTCGCCTCCCTTAGTAACAATCCCATGAACGCGATCCGACTGACGTAGATGCTGTCGAAGCAAGCCTATAGAAGTCTGCGCGATAGTAATTGCGTCAGCAGCATTAATTCCCTTATCGGGAAAACCAGCGGCATGTGAGGCCTTTCCTGTGTAATGGGCTTCAAAGAAAGACGCCGCTACAATCGGCCACATCGCCACATCCCAAGGAGCAGGGTGAGCCATCATAGCCGCATGCATCCCATCAAACGCGCCGCGTTCGAGAAGCAGAATCTTGCCACCCGCCTTAAGTACTTCCTCTGCGGGTGTACCGATTACGCTAATCGTCAAGCCCACATCGTCGGCGACAGCAGCAGCAGCGATCGCGGCTCCCACGGAGGATGCGGCGATTACATTGTGCCCGCAAGCATGACCAATGCCTGGCAGCGCGTCGTACTCAGCGCAAATCGCGATGTGCAGCGGTCCGGAACCAATGGTCGCCTTGAACGCCGTAGGCAGCTCGCATATGCCGCGCTCCACCTTGAAACCCGCGCCATCAAGCATCTCGGTGAGCCAGCCTGAGGCCTTCTCTTCTTCATACCCTAGCTCTGGGTTATCGTGGATACGCTGGCTCAGTGCTATTAATTCGTCCGTAATCCCGTCCAGCCGACCCTGCGCTTCGTTTTTAACAGACATTCAACTCTCCTATAGATAGATCACATACTACACGTCATTCCGGGGAGTGAAGTCTCAGCGAATTGACCTAGCCTAGAGCACACCGTAGGATTCCGGCAGATTCCTGACTCCTAGCGCTCCTCACCTCAGAATGGAGAACCATGACCAACTCAACCGGTGATATCGGGCAGCGTGCGATTGACCTGCACCGCTATTACCAAGGCAAATTGTCGATAGAAGCCAAGATGCCTTTGAGAAGTGCGGAAGATCTAAGCTTGGCATATACGCCGGGCGTGGGGCATGTAAGCACCGCTGTAGCCAACGACCACTCTCTCAGCTACGAGCTCACAGGTCGTGGGCGCACGGTGGCTGTTGTGAGCGACGGTTCCGCGGTCCTTGGCTTAGGAAACCTCGGAGCACTAGGTGCGATGCCTGTCATGGAGGGGAAATGCTTGTTGTTCAAGGAATTGGGCGGCATCGACGCGGTTCCTATTGTCCTGGAAACACAGGACGCCGATGAGTTAGTGATGATCGTCAAGAACCTTGCTCCGTCATTCGGTGGTATCAACCTTGAAGACATTTCAGCGCCTCGGTGCTTTGACATCGAGGCACGTCTACAAGACATCGGCATCCCGGTGTTCCACGACGACCAGCACGGTACCGCAATCGTCACTACAGCGGCGGTAACGAATGCCCTCCGCGTTGTTGGCAAGCAATTGGGTCAAGTAAAAATTGTGTTCTCCGGTGCAGGCGCAGCCGGCATTGCGTGCGCGCACATGCTCATCAAAGCCGGTGCCAGCAATCTGATTCTGGTGGACAGTGTAGGTTCGATTTACGATGGTCGTCCCGATCTCAATCACGCCAAGCGCGACATAGCCAAGGTAACGAACCGCGAAGCCATCACCGGTGACATACATGAAGCCATCATAGGCGCGGACATTTTTATCGGGCTATCGAGCCCTGGGGTCATTGACCGCAATGATGTTAAACGTATGGCCCCAGATGCGATTGTCTTGGCCATGGCGAACCCCATTCCAGAAATCATGCCAGATGAAGCCAAAGCAGGCGGTGCCGCAGTCATAGGTACCGGCCGCAGTGATTTCCCCAATCAAGTCAATAACGTGCTCGCTTTTCCTGGTGTCTTCAAAGGAGCGTTATCTATGCGCGCCCATCGAGTCACCGCAGAGATGCAGATGGCTGCAGCGGTAGCTCTGGCCAGCCTAGTCGATTCTCCTGGTCAGGAGAACATTCTCCCCGAAGCCTTAGACCGGGCAGTTGCACCAAGAATCGCCAGTGCAGTCGCGCAAGCTTGGCGCGAGCATTTGAAAATATAACGTAACCGAGCGATACCCTGCTTTTATGGTCAACGACCCCCTATATACAGAGAATCAATATTGGCGCACCTTTATGCGGGAAATCCCTCTTGAGATAGTCATTCCTGGGCCTGGCCAAGAGTTCACCTCGGACTACCCTTGCCCACCAGCCGTCGAATCTGTGGCGACACGCCTACAAGTCTGGTATGCAGGGATTCTCCTCGCTGAGACAACGGAAGGCTTACGCGTTCTCGAAACCTCTAATCCTCCTGTGTATTATTTCCCCTGGGGCGATGTACGGATGGAATTCCTTACGCAGATGGTCCACACCACTCGATGTGAGTGGAAAGGGACTGCCAGCTACTGGAATGCCAGTATTCGAGGTCGAAGACAGGAAGCGGTTGGATGGTCTTACGACAACCCCAAGTCGGGTTACGAGCGGCTAAAAGAGCATTTAGCCTTCTACCCCGGACTCGTCGATGCCTGTCTCGTAGGTAATGAGCGGGCCCAGCCTCAACGAGGAGATTATTACGGAGGCTGGATTACATCTACGATCGTTGGCCTGGACAAGAGCCATCCCAACACTGAGGTATGGTAACGCCAGATGTCGCGTTATCTTGAAGTCAACATCAACTTCTAGCTCTTCGCGCAACGCTCCTTTCGCAAGTAATTGACCGGGGTAATCATAGGCCCAAGAATCAGCAAGTAGAATCATCATCACTAATCCCTGCGGAGCCATCAATGTCTGAAATCTTACTGTTCGATACTATCAATGCTCAGCGAGCGATTCGCTTTCTAAAATCCGACCCTATCCCTGGCGATGTGCTCAATCAGATTTTGAGTGCCGCTCTCCGTGCTCCTTCGGGTGGCAACTCCCAGCCTTGGGCTTTCGTCGTCGTCCGTTCCCCCGAGACCAAGCAGCAATTAGCTGTTTGGTACAAAGAGTTCTGGGATAATGTTTACTCAAAGCGGGCTGATCGGCGGGACAGCCCGGTTTCTCGCTCTGCGGAGCACCTCGTCCATCACTTCGCAGAAGCCCCGGTGATTGTCATTCCCTGCATCCGTGGCGGCAAAGGGTCTGAACGCGACGTGATGACGACAGGCGCATCCATTTACCCCGCAGTACAGAACCTAATGCTGGCTGCCGTCGGTCTAGGTGTTGGCAGCGTCATAACTACATTTCTCCAGAATCACGAAGAAAAAGTGAAAGATTTGCTGGGTATTCCAGATAACTACCAAACGGCCTGTGCTGTGCCATTGGGCTATCCTTCGGGCGTAGAAACCTTCGGTGGATCTAAGCGTCGTCCACTTGACGAAGTCGTCCACTGGGATTGCTGGTAATTAGCTAGTAGTGCTTCCGGCAGTGGATACGAAAAGGGGCGGCCA
>CALGTL010000179.1 GCA_937901475.1 uncultured Dehalococcoidia bacterium | reverse complement strand
GATTAGGGACATCGTCCACTCGAACATCGCGGCCACTCTAATGCCATGTATATTCTTACTCTTCGTTCTGTCCTTCTGTCATTGAGGAAAATGGTTCTAAAAGTGAGTACGGCTGATAGCCTAGGGGAATGAAATTCGTGCGAAGCACCGTCAATAGCAAGAGCCGATTTGGGGGATTGTCTCTCCTTGGGCCGTTAGCAGCGCTAGGTGGAGCGCTCGGATTCGCGATAATAGGCGCGATCATTACGGGATCAGACATCGGAGTGGTTGTGGGAAGCATCGAAGGGGCCTCCGCTACTTCGGGGAACTTCCTCGATCGCGCTAGCACTCTATTTCCATTAGGCTTCGCGTTCAGTGCGGGCATGGTGTCATCGGTGAACCCCTGCGGTTTCGCGATGCTCCCAGCTTACCTCGGCCTTTACCTGAGCGATGCCGCTAATGACGGGGATGAGCGTGGAGTAGCGTCTCGAGTGCAACGCGCGGTGCTGGTCGGCAGCACTGTAACCGCAGGATTTGTAGTCATGTTCGCACTCGTTGGCGTGCCCATTGGGCTCGGTGCTCGCAGCATCATCTCCTTGTTCCCCTGGGTGGGGTTATCCATTGGCGTCCTACTCGCAATAGTCGGCACCTACCTCCTTGCGGGGGGAACTCTCTACAACAACATCGGCTCACGCCTTTCGTTGCGAATGGGAAACGCAAATAGCAATAGCGTCCGCGGCTACTTCACATTCGGCCTCGGCTACGGTACAGCCTCCCTGAGCTGCACGCTTCCTATCTTCCTTGCAGTCATCGGCGGGACATTCACTGCAGGAACTTTCCTAGACAGCCTTTTGCAATTCATACTCTACGGGTTCGGCATGGGGACGGTAATCCTTCTGCTCACCGTTGGCATCGCAGTCGCCAAAGGTGCAATGATAGGGGGGCTCCGCAAAGTACTCCCGTACGTAGGAACTGTAAGCTCCGTGATGCTACTCGTCTCAGGCGCATTCATCGTCTATTATTGGCTTACTATCGGAGAGCTCTTGGAGCGTATCCAGACTGCCTTCTAATTCACGATTTCAAGGACCATAGCAACATGAAAATGGATCAACGTCAGCGCCGCCGCGAGGGTTCACAGCGTGCCCAAGCATCGCGTGAGCGACGCTTGGGCGCTCACGCACATCGCAAAAAGATGAACATGGTTTATATGACTGCCGCATCACTAGTAGCAGTGGTAATAATCGCGGTTGTTGTTCTGCTTCAAGGTAGTAGCGCTGAACTCGGCATAAAAGTAACTGAGCTCACGGGCGCGCACGCCCCACCTTACGTTTACGTCCAGGACGTCACAATTACAGGAGAACCTGTTCGCATTCCTCCCTCATCAGGGAATCATTTCGGGCAAGAAGGCGTTTACGGGTTTCAAGGCGTTGAATTAGTTCCTGAAGCAGCTGTACATAATATGGAGCACGGAGCAGTAGTTCTTTGGTACCAACCTGAAGATGCCTTGCTCGCTGGTCAGATTAAGCAGCTTGTGAAATCTCTTGGTAATCAATGCATCGTTGCAGGGTCATTCGCCGACCAGTCATTTGAGGTATCGGCAACCGTCTGGGGCCGCGCGCTTCCTCAAAAGACTTACGACGAATCGTCTTTACGTGCCTTCATCAACAAGTACCGTGGTGAATTAGGTCCAGAAGCCGGTCTTTGCCGCGGCTAGAATAACCCCT
>CALGTL010000178.1 GCA_937901475.1 uncultured Dehalococcoidia bacterium | reverse complement strand
CCTGCACACCTGCGTGGGCTCAAGGTCATTTTCGCCAAGGCTATCAAGTCAGGCGACAGAAGCCTCCTACCGCACGGCGAAACATGGGACTCAGTCCTCACTTCAGCCATCGAAGCGGGCGTTGCCTGGTTACGCGATCGCCTTGGCGACGACATCAATGCTTGGACGTGGGGCACCCTCCATCGTACGCTGCATACTCACACACTCCTTCCCATCGCCGCAGGCTACGCCCACCTTCTAAACCCCCCCTGCGTCGAGTGCGGTGGCGACGCGGACACGCCTCAGCAGGGTGCATTCGCACCAGGCAAGCCGTTCACTCTTTACTCGACCTCCGTAGCGCGATACGTCTACGATCTCGCTGATTGGAACAACAGTTGGTGGGTAGTGCCCCTCGGTTCATCCGGTCACCCTGGCAGTTCCCATTACTCCGACCAAATGCAGAATTGGGCTCAGGTCGGAATGTATCCGATGCTTTACGACTGGGACCGTATACGTGCTGACGCCGAAACCACCCAGGAGCTCCGCCCTACGTAAGGCTGCCTACGCACATCACCCGCCTGAAGTCTACTCAGGAAGGAATGAAAGGCCGCGCGCGTAAGCTATATCCTGTCCCTGTCAACAAATTATCAGCCAACTCAAGGTACACATAATGATCATCGACATGCACTGTCACATTGTCCCCGAGGACTTTCCGGGGATTCCCAATTTACCCGTAATGCAGCATCTAGGCGACGGTAACGCGGACATGATGATTGGTGGCAAGAAGTTCAGGTCGTTCCGAGATACCGCATGGGACGCAGCCAAACGCATAGAAGACTTGCCTAATATTGGGGTGGACAAGCAAGTCGTATCACCGCTGCCCGAACTGCTTATGTACCACTTGGACTCAGCCGACGGATCCAAGCTAGCCAGTCATCTGAACGAAACGATAGGGACCGTCGTTCGCGAGCATCCCGAGCACTACTACGGGCTCGGCTCAGTCCCCATGCAGGATGTCGAGCTCGCAGTCTCCGAGCTAACCCACGTGAAGGAGCTGGGTCTCAGTGGAGTGGAGATTCGCACCAACATCGAAGGCCAGAATCTTGGTGACATGAAATTCAGGCCATTCTTCCGAGAGGCCGCTCGCTTAGACCTGGCCGTTTTGGTCCATGCCAACAAGCCTACCTTCGCTGAGCGACTCTCTGATGCACCTGATGCGCTCGGAGCCGATGCCGCCATCGGGTTTGGTATCGAGTGTGGCCTAGCGGGCGCCTCGCTAATCTGGGGCGGCGTACTCGCTGAACTTCCAAAGCTACGCATCTGCATGAGCCACGGGGGCGGCGTACTCACGCAATTGCTTGCGCGCAGCGACAACCACTACCGCAACAGGAAGGCCATTGGAGACCTGCTCCCGCAAGCTCCTATGGACTACGCTCGCCTTCTCTATTACGACGACCTTGCCTGGAACATCCCGAACCTGCGCTTCCTCATCGACGCAATGGGCGCAGGCCAGGTGGGGGTTGGCACCGACTACTCAGGCACGTCAGTCCGCACAATCGGCGTCGACGATGAATTTGAATCGCTGGGTTTGAGCGCTCAGGAGCGCGAGCAAGTCGCCCACGGCAGTGCTGAGCGATTCCTGGGGTTGAGGTAGTTATGGTGAATGCGGACGACGGATCCTGGGAAATGACCGGAACGGAGGAGGGGCCAGCGCTCCGGATTTTCACCGCCCACTTCGACACCTTCCTACATCCGATAAAAGGCCTCCCTCTTCGGGCAACCGTGCTTGCAACACCACCATGGTGCAACGTGATTGCCCTTACCCCCGACAACCAAATGGTACTCGTCCGTCAATTCAGATTCGGCGTGCGCGAAGTGACACTGGAGATCCCTGGCGGGATGGTTGATCCGGGCGAAGACCACAAGGCGGCGGTCAAACGAGAATTGCAAGAGGAGACCGGGTACACGTCCGGTGACTGGACGTACCTAGGGGCCTGCCAACAGAACCCCGCGTTCCACGACGAGCTCTGCCACATGTGGCTCGCTAAGGACGCTCGCCTATCCCATGATCACATAGACAAAAGGCAGCACGACAGCACGGAACACATCCATGTTGAACTCATGGCCCCAGCCGCGGTCGTCCAAGCAGTTCACGACGGAGAATTCCAGCACCCCCACGCCATCGTGGCACTGTCTCGTGTCTATGACCTGCGCCTCAAGTAGCGCCCTCTCAGGCTTCGCTATTTTGAGTTGCTCAGGGACGTCCCTCGCGATTTAATCGTGTTCTGGCGTTTGGGTTTGTAGGTGTATGCTTGGGCGGTTATCAGAGGAATAACCCTCCTGTCTCCCCAAGAGGGTTTGGAAATACCCCGCGTGGTGTTTTCCGGTCAGCGAGAGAATCGGCAGGTACTGGGACTGAGCCTCCTAAGTTGCCTATCTGCTAGAAAGCGTTCGACGCCGTGGGCAGACCCCGGAGGAGGGTGCGCTCCTGAGTGACTTAAAATCCGCTGCTCCGAAAGTAGCGTAGGGGTTCGAGTCCCTTCCTCGGCACCACTTTTCTCGCATAGCAGGCTGATAAGATTCATGACATGTCAAACAGACGCGCAGACATAGAGCCTTTCCTCGACAACCAGCTTCCAAATGCAGTGGACAACGCCAAGCTCTTCGCGGGCTCAGCAGGCGAATCACCGTCAAAGTATTCCCGAAGCCCCAGTATGTGGAACGCCGCATTCGCCGAAGTTGGCCTGGATGCCCACTACGTCCCATTCGATGTCAGTAGCGAGAATCTGAAGGCGTTCGTAGAGGCAGTTCGTCAGCAACCCGGGTTCATCGGCGGCAATGTCACGGTGCCGCATAAGCTCGCAATCATGGAGCTTCTAGATGAAATCGACCCGATCGCTGCCCAAATAGGGGCAGTGAACACCTACGCAAAGCAAGCTGATGGAAGATTGATTGGTTACAACTCGGACGCTGACGGGCTTCTGGCATCAATGCTGCGGACGTTGCCAGGAAATAGCGAACCCTTCCTAGATACGCTCGCGGGTAAGCATGTGCTGCTTTTGGGTTCTGGCGGCGCCGGACGGGCGGCTGCATTCGCAATCGGCAGTAGGTTAGAGGGAGGGTCCATAACTATCACTAATCGTACAGTGTCCACGGCGGGTGAACTTGCCAAACAAGTATCGCAAGCTTATCAAGGGGTGTCAGCGCTGCCTTTCGACGATGCCATTGGGCTATTGCCCGAGATAGATCTCGTGGTCAACACCTCAACCGTCGGTCAATCCGGGCTTCGTCATCTGGCGAGTGGGCGCATTTCCTGTTTGGAGCCTTTTTCCTCGCTCGCAGTGGCAGAACCTGCAACCTTAGACGATACGACCAATCAAGATGCGTTCTACCGAGAGTGGTTCAAGCAATCCCATGCGGCCATCGCAAAGAACAATACCGAGGCTGCACGCGCACTCACAACGTGCAAGCCTACCGCTGTGTTCATGGATGCGGTCTACTCTCCCGAGGAGACAACCTTACTGCGCCAAGCGCGCCTTTCAGGGCGTCGTACCCTGAACGGTAAGGGAATGCTGATCATGCAGGCTGCAGACTCGTTCATCAAGCGTATGACTCGACCTCATCTTATCGAGGCCGGCTACGAACCCGATGTTCTTTACAATCGTGTTGTTGCAACGATGGCTGCTGCTTTCGATGCTAAGAAGTAGCCATGTGCTGTCACGAAACGAGAGTGCTAGCAAACATTCAGGTCAACCTCGACTTGCTAAAGTCGACATGGCAGATGATCGAATGAGGACTAGCCGTAAGCTTTTTGCCTTCCACTACGTTATCTCTTGAATTGGCGTTGAGCACTTTGGCTCTCATGAAATTGCAAGATGCCCATACCATCCCTCTCCGCGCTGATGTCGTGGAGCGCAAAGTAGCATCATATAGCGCAATCGAAACCCTGTGCCTGAAATTGCTCAGTGAAACATATCTAGATCGCGAGATTCTGGCCCAAATCACCTAGGAACAAATTCGATTGACGTCCACGTTGATGCAGCAGACAATCCCGCACATCTATCTAGTGCAACTAGGAGGGTTTCATGGCAACCGCAACTACCGGCGAAGTATTCGTAGAGCAAGTCTTAAACGAAATCATCTTGCCCGCGCGCGATCAGCTCTTGGACAGTCGGTACTTCACTGACCTTCGCAATGGGAAATTAACTAAGCGTCGACTGCAGGGGTTTTCTCTTGAGCACACATGGTTCAATTGGGTATTGCTGAAGGGCACGGCACTCCGGATGCTTGCCGCTCAGAACGTCGCGCAGTTGAAGGGCAATCTTTTCCAGATCAGTGAAGAGAAAGATCATCCGGATATGTGCAAGAAATTTGGACTCGCGCTTGGTCTGACTGATGAGGATTTCGATATCCACATACCAACGGCGCAAACTCTTCAGCACACCAGCGTTATTGTTGCCTCACCCATAACTATCGGCAATGCAGCAGCAGGTCGAGCCTCGGGCATGGTCAATGAAACAATCGTGCAGCGCTACTCGGCTGAGTTTGCAGAATACCTGGTGAAGCCTCCTTACGATATGACTGAGGATCAAATCGAGTTCTTTATCGTTCATGGAGTGGTAGACGTGGAACACTCCAAGATGGCGGCGGCGGCGGTGGCTCGTGCGGCACTCACAGACCGGGACTGCGAGCTAGTGTGGTATACGGC
>CALGTL010000177.1 GCA_937901475.1 uncultured Dehalococcoidia bacterium | reverse complement strand
TGGTCGCTTTTGGCCATTAGCAATGCCGTATCCGTTCTTTCAAAATATTTAATCTCCACAATACTGAAGGCGTCCTCACCGAAACGGAGCAGGTGTGCCTTCTCTAGAGGAATCCATTTCCCAGAGAGGTAGCTAGGCAAAGTACTACGGCAAGGATAATTCGCCAATGTTACTTTCCCAGACAGTTTTTCACTGACGAGAACCGCTGCTTCTGCAGAGGAATATTTCTGTACAGGAATGAAGGTACCGGTTGAGCACCCAGCTAGGCCCATCACCCCAACGAAGACTGCCAGCGATAGCATTAACTTACCCACCTGTGCCTCCACCTTAGCGTTACAGTCACGTTACTGACTTTACCTAGTAACGTGACCAGAGAAACATGCTGCTGATATTTTCACTGTCGTACTTGAATAGAGACACAGCATAGAGCCGCCAAGGGTACCCGGCCAATCTCTCAACATCCACCTGACAATTGGTTTAAATCGCGGGTGACAATAAATTATCCCTCACAACACGGAGCGACCACTAGACCGGAATGTAGATCGTAATCGCTGTATAGCACCTGTTTTTCATAAAGCCAGGCGCTGTGGTGCCTCCCCTCTCAAACTCGAACTCGGGCCCGCGGTTTAGGACTAATTCAGGCGTTCACCATTTCCGTTCGGCGACCATCCCACACGCTCGCGCGCAGAGCAATTAGGAATCACTGTGCGTAGCAAGCCGAAACCAATACACTTTCCAATCGTAGCCAATTCGTTCCAGGCCATTACACTGTTACGCTCGATGTTCATGCAAAGAATGAGACCAACTGGAGCTAATTGCTCTTGCTGTTTGGTATCCACCTGCGTTATTCATGCTCATGTCGTATGAGCTCAATCTTTACATGAGCATCTTTACATGAACCGATAAGGAGAGGGACGTAATGTTTGAGAAGCTATTCAAGCTGAGTAAGGCAGGTACGACCGTTCGTACCGAGGTTATGGCTGGCCTGGCTACGTTTCTTACCATGGCCTACATCACAGTCGTTAATCCCGCGACGCTGAGCACCGAAGGAACTGGTATGGAATTCGGTGCGGTGTTCACGGCGACCATCATCGCCGCTGTGATCGGCACGCTGATAATGGGGCTTTGGGCAAATTGGCCCGTTGCGTTGGCGCCAGGGATGGGCCTTAATGCATTTTTCACCTATACAGTCGTTCTCGGTGACGGGTATAGCTACCAACAAGCCTTGACAGCTGTCTTGGTCGCGGGGCTTGTCTTCGTGGTGCTCTCCGTAACTCCCGCACGCAAGTACATCATCAACTCCATCCCTAAGAGTATGAAGTTGGGTGTTGGGGCAGGTATTGGTCTATTTCTGGCCATCATCGGCTTTCAGAACGCAGGCATCATCATTGACAACCCTGCCACACTTGTGGGGCTGGGCGATGTCACTTCTTGGCCCGTTCTACTCGCCGGCCTCGGCTTCATTGTGATGGCGGTCCTGAGTCATCGCGGTATTCCGGGCGCTATTATTCTTGGAATTCTAAGTGTGGCAGTTATTGCGTGGGTAACTGGTCAAGCCGACTTGAACGGGGTAGTGAGCTCGGTACCAAGCCCTAGCCATGCCTTCCAACTCGACTTCTCTGTTCTCGCAACAGCCGGTTTCATAGGCGTTGCTTTCGCCTTCCTATTCGTAGACTTCCTTGATACTGCCGGGACATTGACATCCGTTGCAAACCTGACCGGGCGCATCAATGACGATGGCGAAGTTGAAGGTATTGACCGTGCATTGCTAGCGGACTCAGTGGCAACAGTTGTTGGTGCTGTGGCGGGTACATCCAACACCACTTCCTACATCGAAAGCGGAGCAGGAATCAAGGAAGGTGGTCGAACCGGCCTGACCGCTGTTACTGTCGCGGTGCTGTTCGGCGCCTGTTTATTCCTTGCTCCATTAGCACAGTCGGTACCTGCTTTTGCGACAGCGCCTGCCTTGGTTTTCATCGCGACGTACTTCTTGCGCAACATTAAAGACATTGACTGGGATGACGTATCTGAGTACGCCCCAGCGGTGCTTGCTGCGATCATGATGCCGTTGACGTATTCGATTGCCTATGGAATAGCCATCGGCTTTATTGCCTATGTCTTGGTCAAGGCGTTGAGCGGTAAATTTGCTTCGCTCAATATTGCATCCGTTGGAATTGCAATCGTCTCGGTACTGTACTTCGTCGCGGAAAACATTTAGTTCCTGAAGGGTAGATTTACTCAATCTGCCCGGTGTAATTTGGTAATAAATTGGGCGTACGCTGCAGAGAAGCAACGTACGCCCAATTATTCGAAGGGTCTGGCGATAACGCGTTCGGATTAAAACGGCATTGTGCGTCTCGCTTTTTGAGTTCGGTAAAGCTTCTGTGTCCCGGGGGGAGTCAATGGGATCTAGTATGGTGCCGCCATTTCGCCTGCTATGGTCATCTGTTCAGGTACAGTCAGCAATTCAATTGGTAGCGAAGGAGATCCATCAGTCCTACGCGCCTCATGAATCAGTAAATCTGGTTCCGGTGCTAACCGGAGGGATGCCTTTTGGGACGTCCCTTGCTATGGAGTTGGAACGCTTAGCTCCAGGTAAGTGGCGCTTAGCTCCAATTTTTGCCTCAAGCTATAGCGGTGACGGAATGGTTGGGGCGCCTGTTATCGAAATTCCCCAGAAATTTAATGAATCGGTAGACTTTCAAGCGCCGGTGATCATAATCGATGATCTTCTAGATACTGGCACCACGATGAACGCATTAGTTCACCGAATGAAGCAACGCGGATTTCCACAGGTTGCTGTTTGCGTCCTAGTGGATAAGCCTTATAAGCGGAAAAGTGCCTTGACTCCAGATTTTAGAGCGCTGGTGTCGCCCTCCGATGCATGGCTGGTAGGTTATGGCATGGATACGCAGATGTATTACCGAGCACTTGATGCGATCTATGCGATAAACCTCCCTCCGGCGGAGGCGTACCAGGTGGCGATGGACCTCCCTCCAGCGAAGGGAGGAAGCGGTGGAGATGGTAAGGGATAGTCAAAGAGCGGGAATCAGGTAACGGCCTCATGGAGAGGAAGGGAGCGAGTGGTGCCCCCGCCGAGACTCGAACTCGGGCACGCGGTTTAGGAAACCGCTGCTCTATCCGCCTGAGCTACAGGGGCACGCTTAAGGCGCTGGCACCGGAAAGAATTGTAGCAAATACCCGCACTCAAAAGCGTGAACCACCACGCCTAGTCCACTAAGCTGTCGACGATATGCATAGACTAAGCGTCGGGTGGATAATCGCGGCTATCGCATGGTTTTCGGTTTTCCAGCAGCCTCTCTGGGTTGGAGCTCTTAGCGGGCTCGCCTTCGGCTTGCTGCGCTGGAAACTCGTCCGTCAACGCCAGGGATGCTTGGGATGTCTCTTCTCAAGCGCCTGGGCGTGGCCAATTGCAGCGCTCGGTGGCGTCGTCTGGATATCTAGGGCGATTTGATAAGGAGAAATGCTGGCTCCCGCGGTAGGACTCGAACCTACGACCAGTCGATTAACAGTCGACCGCTCTACCACTGAGCTACGCGGGAACGCATGAGAGTCAGCGGCGAACCACTAACCCGGCTATCTTATCAATTCACACGCAATAGGCGCAACGGGGAAAAGGGCGTTTGGCAGGCCGTGGCCTACGCGAGGGGCGCTATGGTGCCTTGACCAAGGATTGACCTCCACACTATAGTTGGATGGTGCGTCGCTCCTGTGGCGCCCTGGTCTCGTGGGGATATAGCTCAGTTGGGAGAGCGCCGCGTTCGCAATGCGGAGGCCGGGGGTTCGAGTCCCCCTATCTCCACCAGTCCCGAAACTCAAATTCTACACGCCATTCGGGCCTTACCAGAGAGCGGACCGGGGCGTCCTTTAGGCCTCAACCAGATCCCGGTCGCCTGCAGTCCACTCACAGTGGTATTAAAGTCGAATCAAAGTCATAACCCTAGCGCTTACTTGAATCCTAATTCTGCCTAGCTCCTTAGGACACTCAGCAAAGCACTCGAACCAATCCTCGTACGTCACAATCCTCTTCAATTCCAATGATAACGGGAGCCCCTATGGCATTCCCTCTCACTACTCCTTCATCGAAACTAACAGAGAAGAGAAACGAATCTATGCGTGCTCGCACGTCCACCAAGCGTCACTGCAATGCGTGAACGCGCTTGATATACACAACGCGCTCACGCACAAGTAAGTGACCAAAAGCACAAGAGAGCATTAGCCATCTGCACAGACTCCGGGAGAGTTTGATAACCTTTTACTAGCAAATGGACCACCTAGTGTCCCTCGATTAACTCCCTCCACCGATTCATCGAACGCAGATGCGATTCAAGGCGTAGTGCGCCTCCTCAGTGGTGCGCGCCGTGCCAGCCAGGAAAACAAATGACCTTTGAGCCACAACAACACCTTCGCAATGTCGCCATCGTCGCCCACGTTGACCATGGCAAGACCACATTGGTCGATGCCATGCTCAAGTACTCCCATGTCTTTCGGGACAACGAGGATGTTGGTGAGTTGATCATGGATTCGAACCCGCAAGAACGCGAGCGGGGGATCACCATTCTCGCGAAGAATACTGCCATCACGCACGGCGATGTCACGGTAAATATCATCGACACGCCAGGCCACGCCGACTTCAGCGGCGAGGTTGAACGCGTCGTGAATATGGCCGATGGGTGTCTACTGGTCGTTGATGCAGTCGATGGTCCAATGCCCCAAACGCGGTTTGTACTCAAAACTGCACTCGCTCAGGGCCTGCGCCCCGTGGTGCTCATCAACAAGATTGATCGTCCCATGACCCGAGTTGATGAAGTAATTGGCGAAATCCAGGATCTATTCTTGGAGCTCGCTACCGATCCCGACCAATTGGATTTCCCCATCCTATTCGGTTCCGCAAAATCTGGCTTTGCCGTGACCAACATCAACGACGAGCAAAATGACCTCGCACCGCTGATGCAGGCTATAGTCGATCACATCCCTGCTCCGCTCGCAGACCCTGACGGGCCATTGCAAATGCTCACCGGCGCGTTGGCCTTCGACTCTCACCTTGGGCAGATTGCCATTGGCAGAGTGTTCAGAGGCACATTGAGGCGTAATGACCGCGTGGTTCTTGTAGGTGCCGATGACATCCCCGTTGAGTTCAAGGCGGATCACTTATTCGTGTTCCGCGATCTAGCTCGCCAAGAGGTCGAAGAGGTTAAGGCCGGAGACATCGCCGCAGTTACAGGTGCCAAAGGCATAGTTATCGGAGACACCATCGCGAACCCAGAGTCACCTGAAGCCCTACCACGAATCGCAATCGAGGAACCCACTGTCAAGATGACTTTCGGAGTCAATACTTCTCCTTTCTCAGGGAAAGAAGGCAAATATGCCACTTCTCGCATGCTGTGGGACCGCCTCGTACGTGAGCTTCAGACGAATGTGAGTCTTCGAATTGAGCGCACTGATAGCGCCGATGAGTTTCTTGTGTCAGGTCGCGGCGAACTGCATCTATCAGTGCTCATTGAATCAATGCGCCGCGAGGGAATGGAGCTGCAGGTTAGTAAGCCTGAAGCCGTTACCCGGCGGGTCGAAGGTGTCCTTCGTGAGCCGTACGAGATGCTCACTATTGACTCGCGCGATGAGTACGTTGGACCAATCACTGAAGAACTCTCTTCCCGCCTTGGCAGTATGACCAATATGCAACATGATGGCCAAGGCAATGTACGGATGGAATACACCCTACCGACCCGCGGACTAATCGGGTTCCGAAGTTTTTTCCTCAGAGCAACCCGAGGAAACGGAGTCATGAGCTCAGAGTTCCTAGAGACTAGGCCGGTTAAAGGGCAAATCAAGTCATCCCGCACTGGAGTGATAGTCGCGTCTGAGTCCGGGGTCGCCGTTACTTTTGGAATCAGGAACGCCCAAGAACGCGGTGACACTTTCATCGAGCCTCAAACTCAAATTTACCAGGGCATGATTGTGGGTTCGCACCCGCGAGATCGAGATCTAGATTTGAACATCTGTAAAGAGCGGAAGCTTACCAACATGCGAAAGGCGACATCAGAAATTGTCATTCGCCTTGACCCTGCCATCATCTTCAGTCTCGAAGAAGCTCTTGATTTCATCGAGGACGATGAATTGGTCGAAGTCACACCTGAGAACGTTCGCCTCCGCAAGCGGATACTAGCTCCCGATGCCCGCCATCGTGGGGTTCGTGATAAGTCCAAGGACAAGTCGGCGTAATCTCATGCCTCCCATCGCTGTCTTTTTCGACATAGATGGGGTTTTACTCGACAGCTTCCCAGCTTGGTTAGCCGTCATGAATGCGGCATCTACGCATTTCGGAAGCCCTCCGATTAGTCGTGAGGCATTTCATACTGCGTTCGGGCAATCAAGCAAAAGTGATGCGGCGCTTTTCTACCCCGGACACACCACTATTGAAGTGGATGAGTTCTTCAAGGCTCATTTCCATGAACACACGGCATTAGTGATTGCCACGCCGGGGGCTAAATCTGTCCTAGATGGACTAGACCAACGAGGTGTCCCCATGGCAGTCATGACGAGCATGCACTCAGCCATCGCTCGCCCGCTTCTTGAGGCATTCGGGTTGATACCGCATGCGTTGATTGCGTCGGACGATGTGGAGGATTTAATGCCTGCTCCCGATATGATTTTCAGGGGCTGTGAAGTGCTGGGACTGGTTCCATGGGATGTACTGGTTGTCGGCCACTCAAAGTTTGACCAACAGGCAGCGGCGGCGGCGGGGTCTCCATTTGCCGGATTTGGAAGCGCCAGTGGCAACTTCACCATCGCCAACCTCAGCGACATACTGTCGATCATCGACGGTACTCACGACTAAGGTTGTTATCTACATTTTCCTGCTCTAATTATCATTCAGCTAACGACAATCGTCTTTTCCCCATATATCTCTCTGTATTATGGCTATTTTAACTTGAATGCTTGCCACTATTGAAGTTGGTCGGTACAATTCGCCGCGCCTCATTCCAGCCCTTGCTATTTAGGAATTTGGCGCACGGAACGGTACTCAGTAGAGGCAAGTGGAGCGAAAGCGGGTCAATGAATGGCCTGCAGAGGACGGAGGGTTAGTATGACAACGCAAGATAGTGGTAACCGATTGTTCGTGGGCAATATGCCCTTCAGGATGACAAAAGACGAGCTTTATGACCTGTTCGCGCAGGCTGGGGCAGTGGTATCGGTGCACATTCCTACCGACCGCGAAACAGGTAGGCCTCGTGGCTTCGGTTTTGTTGAAATGGAAGAGCCCGCTGCCATCGATCAAGCCGTGCAGATGTTCGACGGGTACACCGTGGAGAATAGGGCGCTCGTAGTGAACCAAGCCCGACCACGTGAGTCGCGACCTCAGTACTAGAGGGCTTGTACTAATAATATCAACGGCACGAGAACAATCTCCCAAAGGGACCAGAGAGACTGTTCTCGTGCCGTTATTCATCAGAATGATTTCTTGCTGAGACGCAACTAGGTTAGGCCTAGAGGGCTTGAGCTAGCCCTTGAGCGTCACCGCGCGAATGAGATGAAAAGGAGCGACTGAGGCGGCTAGCCGCGAGTGAGCCAAGACCATAGGCTCGAAAGCTTGGTGGCTTCCGTATGTTCTTCGATAGACTGTCCACGCCACATTCGTTCGACGTGTCTGCGCGGCTTTCTAAAGTACCCAATATACGCGGCAATAATCAGGATTATCCCACCCCAGGCTACTGGCGCCATCAAGCCCAGACCTGCTAGCAGCGGTGTGAGTATGAGAAGGACAACACCTCCAAGCAGAACCTTTCCAGTGGTGAATCGGAAATATCCCTTGGGTCTCCGAGTGCCCATCGACTGAGATTGAGTGGCTTCCCATGGGCGAAGTTTCGGGATAGAACGGGAGTCTTCGTGACCGTCCTCATTCACCTGATGAAGTATCTCTTCAATTTCTTTTTGGTAACGCTCCGGCATCAGCCAGTTCCTCGTCTCTCGGTTAGAGTTATGGAAATCAGAGAACATGGAGGACATTCGGTGAGATCCGGTTCGAATGTAAAGCCCTTTCAGTGCTAACTCGCCCTCGGGTCGACTATAGCCCGATGAGTTTGATTGTGCTATGGGCCTTGTAGCGTTTATTGACGTTGAGCAAGAGCGCAGTCAGGTCTTCCACGTAGCGCGAGTTCGAGAGCTCCCCGGCGTCCACACCGCGCAAGCTCTTGATGCTCGCTGCGAGCTCAACCGTCTGTGCCCGCGCATCATCATCGTTGCCGCAAACGACAACGTCGCCGTCCAGCACCATGTCTGGTTTCAGCAAATCACGAGCTGAAAGATTGTGGAACGCAGAGCTAACGCGGCTATCTGGTAGCAATTCTGCGACAAGCTCGGCCGCTGAGCCCTGAGGAACAGCGACTGCCCTAGCCACGCCGCCTTCGAACGCGAGCGGAGCAACCACGCTGGTCACAATCTTGCCTGCCAAGTAAGGTGACAGTAACTTAGTCGTCGCCTCTAATCCTTCGTAAGGAACAGACAGCAGCGTCCAGTCGGCCTGCTGCGCCGCGTCCTCGTTGGCGGCCCCCGTGATAGGTAAGCCCGTCTTTATCTCCAATAAACCCTGAGCGGCCTCCGAGGCCCTATTAGCGTCTCGGGAGCCAATGATGATGGTATACCCCGCCATCGCGAATCTCAGAGCGAGTCCTCGGCCCTCGGGGCCCGACCCACCAATCACAGCTATCGTCGGTGCCATACGCGTCTTCCTCTACTCTCTTATTTCTTTAACTACTCAGTCCAGTCATCACTGCAAGTTGCTCCATCGTTTCTTCAACGTCGACCACCGGGTTAAGAATGAATTCATCTACACCAAGCTCAGACCACTCAGCCAGTTTCTCTTGAATCTTGGCTGCGCTACCCCAAACTCCCGCCCGTTCCGCGATAGCAGCGCTACCGTAGTAGGCAGCGGCCCACTCTTGCATACGACGCAGAGCTCGCTTCTCGTCATCATCGATAGTCAGGTACACCCGTTTAGAGATGGGGAACTCGGCCTGCGTGCGCCCCTCGGCCGCCAGCAACGACTGCACCAAAGCAACCTTCACTGGAAAGTCTGCCGCACCGGAACTTCCCGCACCGGTCCAACCGTCGGCGTACTTCAGAGCCCGCCGTATCGCAGCGTCGGCGTTCGCGCCGAACCACATCGGAGGGTGAGGATTCTGCGCGGGCTTCGGCGCGATATTGGTGCTAGCAAGTTCGTAGAAATCCCCTTTGTAGTCAACGTTGTCCTGCGTCCAAAGCGCCTTGATAATCTCAACGTGCTCAATGAAGCGCCGCACGCGACGATCGGGTGACAGTCCATACTGAACAAGGTCTTCTGCGTTGGTGCCCAACCCAACTCCCAAGATCAACCGCCCGCCACTCATCTGGTCGATAGACGCAGTCTGCTTGGCCAAATGAATGGGGTTGTGTCGCGGAAGCACAACAACCGAGACCCCAAGCCGGGCATTCGATGTTTGACCGGCTATATAGGCAAGGAACGACAATGGGTCAATGACGGTAGGCGCACCTGTCAGTCTCTCTTGTGTCCAAAGGCTGGAGAATCCCAGTTCCTCTGCTCGGCGAACATACCGTCCGACCAGCTTCATATCCACTTTGCCATCCATGAACATATGCGGTGTTGAGATTCCAATTCGCGTTCTATCGACAATGGCCATGGGAGAGTCCTTCCATCACCTTGATAACCAAGGTGAACATCGCCTACACAGATGGCTCGTATTCTATCAACCTGCGACGACATCCATTGAAACTCTCCAGGTCCGGTCGCCACTGGCATGCGCCCTCCATCCCCTGTAAGGTTGTGGCGCTGAGAACAGCACCTAGGAGATGCACCATGGCAGATGTCCCAGGCTGGTACACCGGATTCATCGCAGAGGTAGTAGCTCACCTGCCTCGCGACATCGACGAAGCAAAGGCGATGGGCTGGGTGCAGGATCCATATGGGCTTGAACAGGCCTTGCGCAATCTGCTTACGGGGGACAACTCCCCAGCTGGATTGCTTTCTTCTTCAGAGATTGACGGCGATTTCAAGAATGACAAAGCCACCATCGGATGGACTCTCGTCCAAGATGTGACCGAACCGGCATCTATCTCATCTGACACCATCGAACTCCAATCCATCATAGAAGAAGGCGGACCAGACCTGCTGGGTGAAGAGATGGTGGAGTACGTTGAAAAAATATCCTCGCCCAAACTGGGCCAGCGACATGCCGAGTACCTGCTGGATCACCTTGACCAGATTCCAGAAGCCTTTCAGCGCCTCTCCCTGATTTTCTTAGGCACGGTTTGGCGCGGGCCAGAGGGTAATCACCACGTCCCCTGCTTGAATTTTTACCAAGGGGAATGGGAGATTACTTTCGGTATTCTCGAAGGCGGAGTAGAGCCTCGCGATCAAATGGTCGTCCCTAGGGTCTAGTAGCTTCCCTATTCACGTTGAAACTCATGGTATAGAGCCTTTATAATCAACCCAGATAGCTGAATAGTCCCGTCAATCCTTTAAATTCAGTCCTGTGAGGCTGAGAAGGCTAACGGTTAATGAACTCCCCAAAGGTGCCTTTGGCATTTGCGGGTGAAGTCACAGTACCAAAAACCTCTCAAGCCCATAAGCGAGAGGTTTTTTTTGGCTGAAGAACGCCAGTTGATGAGCCAAGGAGACATGCGCCGCGTCATCGCA
>CALGTL010000176.1 GCA_937901475.1 uncultured Dehalococcoidia bacterium | reverse complement strand
AGGCGCGCTACCGGGCTGCGCCACACCCCGAAGTATAAAGTCTAGCAACAATCAGGAAGAAAGCCGAGCCGCCTAACTTATCGGGGTTGGAGCATCTAGGTCCATAGGGGTATCACGCATCCACTTATTGATCGTGTCGAGTATGGGAGGGACCACGTAGACGACTTCGATATTACCGGCGAAGCTCACTTCATGGTCAGGGCTGATTACCAGCACTCCTACCTCGTCATCCTTCAAATACCGGTCGATGTTCCCTGCGATAACAGCGTAGCGAGCTTTCCGGGATTCTTCGAACCAGGCTGAGAGGCGCTCAGAAACCGTCTGACTGGCTTCCACCACCGACATACAACGGTGCAGGTCAAGCGTTTCTTTCAGGCACTCAATATCCTCGGTAGGTTTCAACACTGCGCCACGCTCAATTATTTTTTCCAATTGCGCGTATCCATGTAGATTCCCCAGCTCAAGAAGCTCAAATGCCCCCGGCCCCTCGCCTACTGATCCTTCGTGGAACAGATACTTGACTTCACCTAGTGAATTTTCCAGCTTGAGCATTTGACTCAATGCATCAGCCCAGTACTGCCGCACCATCTCGTGCAAGTGCTCATCTTCTCTTGTCGGGGTGACATAGGGCACTATGAGTAAGGTACGCTTGCCCGAGAGGTCATTATTAGAAGCCCGGCCTACATTTCCAAGAGTCATATCTCTACGCTAGCACAATCCTCGCCGCACCCTCTATTCCGTGCCACTCTTAAGTGGTTTGTACTTGCACTTAGCCGCGTTACTTGGATTCGCTCAAATTAGCGCACTCAAGCAGAAGCATGCTGTTACTTATTACTAGTTCGTATCCTGGGAAATTCCTCCAAGATTGAGCAGACTTCTTCCGGATTAACCAGGCACTGCCGATTAACTGCCAGCATCCCCATCACTCCTCTCTAGCATCCATCCCATAGCGCTCGCGCAACATGCGATTTGAGCGTCGGCCAAGCGCCAGCGCTAAGGCATCACTCCACGCAGCAGCTTCTCTTATGTCGGTAGCGATGGCTCCTTCAATCGCGCTAATCACCCAAGCTGGCGGGGCCTTCTCTTCAAACATATCCTCTAGCTCCGGCTCGTTTCCCAAATCAATCATCCTGCATCTCTCGCCATGCCGCTCGTGGGAGCGGTCCTGCTTTTAATCGTTCAAACCGGTTGGGTGACCCACTGAGGCCGCCAACACCATAATGATACTTGGCAAACTATTGAATTGGAGTCCATGGTTAATTAGATCTTGAGTAATAGGCATATGGGCCACACATGGAACGCGCACTCCGACTCAAGTCGGTACTTCATCTGCCGGAGTCGCTATCATGGTCATATGTACAAGATTGGAGTTCTAACCAGCAGCGATATGGGCGCCCGAGGTCAGCGTGAAGACACGAGCGGGAAGCTCATCAAAGAGCTAGTATCTCTTCCCGATTACAGGCATATGCAATATCTCGTGGTACCTGATGATCGCTTCGTCATTGAGCGAACACTCACTTCATGGGCTGACGAAGATAAACTTGACCTCATCTTAACCACAGGCGGCACAGGCCTCTCCGACCGCGATGTGATGCCAGAAGCCACGCTCGCAGTTGTAGAGCGACTAGCACCTGGATTCGTGGAGGCTATGCGCGCTTTTGGGCTAAACCAGACACCTATGGCCATGCTGAGCAGAGGCATTGCTGGAGTCAGAGGGCGTACGCTCATCATAAACCTTCCTGGAAGCCCCAAAGGCGTCAGGGAAGGAATTCAAGTCATTCTGCCAGTGCTTGCTCATGCCCTCGGCCAGCTCACAGGCGAAAATCGCGGACACTGATTCGATGGAAATCCACGTCATTACGATTTTCCCTGAGGTCTTCCCACCAGTGTTAACTGTCGGCATCGTCGGGCGGGCCCAGCGGGCGGGTATTGCTACTATTTTTGTCCATGATCTTCGCGAGCACACTCACGATCGACATCGGACGGTCGATGATGCTCCATTCGGTGGCGGGCCTGGTATGGTGATGCGCCCCGAACCACTCTTCGAAGCGATGGATTCCATTGCTCCAGCCCCAGGCACACCTGTGGTCGTTCTCACTCCACAGGGCCGCCCGTTTAACCAACGAGACGCAGAGCGACTATCCGCTCATGAGAGCGTTGTCTTCATATGCGGGCGTTACGAGGGAATCGATGAGCGTGCACGTACATCGCTGGCCACTGAGGAACTCAGCATCGGAGATTACGTTCTCACAGGAGGGGAGCTCCCCGCCCTTGTAATCATTGATTCCCTCATCAGGCTATTGCCAGGTGCCATGGGACATGGGCAAGAAGCAATCGCTGATGATTCTCATACTTCAGGCCTCCTCCAGTATCCGCAATACACCAGGCCTGCAGAGTACCGCGGGAAAGTAGTGCCTGATATTTTACTCTCAGGAGATCATGCTGCCATCAGTAAATGGAGGCGAAGAGAAGCGCTTCGTCGCACTCTTACGCGGAGGAACGAAATGTTATCGGTAATCGAGCTTTCTGCCGCCGATAATAAAATGCTTGAAGAATTACGCGAAGAAAGCTAGACCGCAATCGGCAGTCGTTCCTTGGACGTTGCCTTGCCCTTTGCAACAGGAGCCTTTGGTAGAGATGCTCCAAGGCTAAATGTAGCGATGCCTTCAAGGTCGCTAGCGCAGACCCACTCATCACGACCCACCGGGGCTACTTTCCAGGATTCTTTCACTGCATGCGCCCTCACTGCCTGCTTGGATCGACACGTAGCTTCAGGGTTCCAATCGGCAGCAGCCACCACTTCGGGCGTCAAGTGCATGGATGTAGGCACGAGTGTTCCAAGAAAAGCAAAGGTCTCTCCTGCACCCTCTGCCACCACTATCTGGTGACCAGGGGTCGGCCCACCAGCAGGCTCTACCCATACCCCTTGTGCGATTTCTTTGGTGCCGTCTATAACCTCAAGCTGTCCTGAGTCTATTAGCGGTAAATAGTCGTCATCGCGGTACAAATTTGCTGATCGCTCGCTGGGCTTCAATGCATCGTCCAACGCATCTTTCTGTACGTAATAACGTGCGTTCGGAAACGTTGGCAGTACGCGCCCGGACGATGTCATGTGAGTCCCTCCACCTGCATGTTCGTCATGCAGGTGAGTTAGCACCACTTTAGATATGTCCTTCGGAACCAGCCCTAGCTCACGAAGTTCTCGCAGCAATGATGACCGTGAACGCATCGGGGCAACATCCATACTCTGTGGAGATTTGTCGCCAGGCCCCACGTTAACCAGTATCCAGCCGTCTGGGTGATTCACCAGCATACTGTAGTTACCAATGGCCACTCGATTCTGTCGATCCGGTGAAACGAAGCGTTCCCATCGTTCCTTTACCGTTGCGCCGAACAAAGTTCCACCATCGGTTCGAGTGGTGCTCACGCGGAGCAGTTGGGCGTAGGGCCTGCGTGACTTGACCATGAGTGCGCTCCTAGGCGTTGGTTGCGGGTATTAAGCGATTGTTTTACGCGAATGTCAATACTTTTTTTAGAAGATAGTCTATACATGAGACCAATATTTTGACCAAAATCCAGAAAACCCGCATGCTTCCAGCCGCTCGTGACCAGGAAAACGCACAAAATTGATTGATCAGAACATCTGACAAAAATTGCTTGAAGAATTGAGCCTATGCTGGGCCTGTGCGTGCTATTCCGCTGTGTTCTGCTTACGTACGCTTGCTCCCCCAAGCAAAGCCCCCAACGTACCCAGAAGGGCGATCCAAACCGCAAAAGCGCTAGTTCCCA
>CALGTL010000175.1 GCA_937901475.1 uncultured Dehalococcoidia bacterium | reverse complement strand
CCCTCACTCGCAATCGCCTGAACCTCAGAAGGATGTCCCGCTATCCAATCGAGTACTGCATCCAAATCACTAACGTCCCACTTGAACGGGATGTACGTTTCATTCTCTCGAAAAAGAGGAGGCCATGTTTCGAGGTGTGACATATCGGGTTTGAGAAGGAGCGAGCCGTTTATAAACACCTCGAAGTCCCTCAACGTAATTTCACCGTATCCGAAGGGAGATGCAGCAGCCAGCGAGCGTTGTAGCTCCCTGAGGAATTCGCCACGCTTTATTTTCTCGGTAGAGACTCTGCGGCTGAGCACTTGATGAACCAATTCTCGTTGGTGCCGAAGAGTTGGCTTCCTCGAGGTGAATCCGAATCGACCAGAAACGGAGATAGGGCGATTCTGTGAAGGATCTGTCCATACTCGAGGGGCACGCAGGAGGAACCGGAGGTGCGTACGCTCGTATGCCCGCGTGAACAACCAGCCCCAGGGAGAGTAGTTAGCCAGACCTGAATTCCAGGATGTACGTAACTTATCCAATTGATGGGCTTCCAAGGGCGCACCTACCCGAGTGGGGTCATCATCGTTGATGAAGGCGGTTCGGTGGTAGTAGTCAGATGCGATACGGTCGCCATAAAGATCGAGGGTGTAGAGTTCTCGGTCACGCAGCAACTGGCTTTTGTAGTAGCGGCTGACGGCGTCAATCACATAGCTCTGAAGGGTCCCCGTCGAGTCCGTAGTATCGCACCACCAGAGCGTAGTGCATTCGCTGAATGAGGCCAGCTTTTCAAGGACAGTGTTTCGGTCCAGTGTGGACCGGAAGTACTTACTGTCTACGAGAAGAAGGTCACAGGCCGTGAGAGCTGCATCGGCTTGAGTTGTGATACGGACGTTCAGGCCCGCGTCACGAAGCTTCTGTTGGTAGCGGATGAACGGATAAAGGAAAGCAGCACCATTTGCGCTTCTAAATCCCAAGGTCAATATGTTAATTTGCTTCAGAAGATGATCCGATCAAAGATGGTTTGCTGCTGGATTAGGTATTTGAACCTTGGCTCAACACGCAGATTTTGAGAGTGTACACGCTGCATCGAGTGTGGGTGCTCACGATTTTCAGCCCTCAGCGTAGTGGATGATGCCTTCCGGATGTTAGGAAGCATTGGTTATTCTCTGAGTAGGATGGCCTCGATTTTCGCCGCTACCCCTTCTGAGGGACCTGTGCAAAGGCATTGACTGATATTGGAACAACCTATTAGTGTGAACGATTTTGAGGCCGAAATTATCCGGCGCTACATCGCTAGCGGGTACCCGAAGTCTCGTTGGAATCTAGCGGGGCGGGCAGCTAAACGCTCGATTGACATCGTAGGCGCGTTAGTTGGACTTGGCTTGCTGCTACTTCCTTTCGTAATTGTAGCCGTGGCAATCAAACTTGAGTCTCGAGGCTCTGTGTTCTTCCTACGACCGCGGGTAGGACGCGGTGGAATGTTTTTCAACCCTTGGAAGTTCAGGACAATGGTTGAAGACGCAATCAATATTGGGGACGGGTTTACCGTGACGAGACATGATTCTCGAATCACGCGTGTGGGGCGATTGCTGCGGAACTGGAGCGTGGATGAACTACCGCAATTATTCAATGTACTACTCGGAGAAATGAGCCTGGTCGGTCCACGGCCTTCTTGGCCCCATGAAGTTATGCAGTTCGATGAGGCTCAACTTGGTCGCCTGCGCGTTAGACCAGGAGTTACGGGGCTCGCAGCTGTGAGCGGGAGGAACACCGTTCCATGGGAGAAGCGACTGCAGATCGACAACATGTACATTGAGGAGTGGTCGCTCTGGTTAGACTTGAAAGTAATCGCCGTAACCCCCTGGAAGATTGCGAAGAAAGAGGGTGTTTACGGCACTGGCGGAGTGAACCCTTCGCTGGCACTTCACAACGCGAACGATGACAATATACTTCCGCCTGCGCAAAGTGAAACCAAGATTGACTGAATGAGCTTCGTGCTTGGCACAATCAAGGCAACTATCTATGACTGAGAAATCAGGCACTTGGAGTTCCCCAGAGAAAGGTATTGTCGGCCCTCCTGGCACCCTCGCCTCGTAGTAGATTCCGATACCATGACGGAGCAGCGATTTGAGTTGGCTGGCGACTAGCAACGGGACCGGAAACCAAGATAAGGGCACAGGCGCGGCATAATGCAGAATGCGTTGACATTCGACGTAGAAGACTACTTTAACGGTGTGCGAACGCTTGGCCTATATTCGCCAGATATCTGGGATTCCTTTGAGGCGCGTGTCGACCGAATGGTCGACCGGGTGCTCGCGATCTTAGAAACCAAGCAACTGACCGCGACATTTTTCGTCCTCGGGTGGACTGCTGAGAGGCACCCCTCTCTCGTCCGAGAAATCGCGAGCCGCGGGCATGAGATAGCAACGCACGGGTATGGCCATGAGCTGATCTACCAGCAGTCCCCTGACGAATTTCGAGAGGATGTGAGCCGGAGCAAGTCAATCATTGAAGACCAGCTTGGGTTGCCGGTTATCGGATATCGCGCCCCTGCTTTTTCAATCACGGCGAAGAGCGAATGGGCGTTAGATATCATCGCGGACCTTGGTTTCCGCTATGACACAAGTATCGTTCCAATCATCGGACATGATACCTACGGCTTCGCGAATACCCCGCGCAGTGCTTATCAAGTGCGACCTGGCCTGCTGGAAATCCCGGTGACCACATCGCGTCTCTTGCGTTGGAACCTGCCTGTTGGTGGTGGGGGATACTTCAGGCTCTACCCTTATGCCCTGACAAAACGCTTGCTACGGAAAGTGAATGCCGAGGGTATCCCTGCGGTGACTTATTTCCATCCCTGGGAATTTGATACTTCAGAGCCTGAGCTCGAAGGGCCGTGGCTATCAAGATTCAGGCACAATGTGAATAGATCGCGCATGGCTTCGAAGTTTGGTCGGCTTTGCGACGACTTCACTTTCGCTCCTATAAGGGACACGTTTCGGGAAGTATTGGATAGCGGCATTAAGTAATCAGAGAATCGATAGCGAACTGAGGAGCCTACTAGCATCATGAGCATGAAGGATGTTGAGACTTTTTTCACCAAAGGGGCAGATGCTTTCGATAGCATCTACTCTGGCAAGAAGGCATGGTGGTCGCGTTTACTGGATAAAGCGTTGCGGCAGGACATCTACCTGCGGCACGAGGCGACCGTAGATCTACTCGGAGATGTACGAGGCAAGAAAATCTTGGATATCGGTTGCGGGTCTGGCCGTCTAGCATTGGACCTAGCTGCCCGCGGTGCCTTGGTGACGGGCGTTGACTTCTCCGAGCCGATGATTGCGATGGCGAATAAATTTGCCGACGGCATTGAGCTCGAGGGAAGCGTTGATTTCCAGGTGGGTGATTTCTTGACGATGCCTATCGACGAGTCGTTCGATGCAGTCACTGCGTTGGGTTTTTTCGATTACACCGAAGATTCGATGCCATACCTTGAACGGGCGCGAGGATTGACAACGGGTAAATTGGTTGGGAGTTTTCCTAAGCGCTGGTCTTACCGTACCCCTTTGCGCAAGGTGCGATTAAAGATTTTAGGCTGCCCCGTGTTTTTCTTCTCCCGTAGCGACCTTGATGATATGTTCACGAGGAGCCGGTTCAATGTCACTAGGGTCGATGTTTTACCGAACTCATACCTCGCCGTAGGGGACGTTGTCGAATAGCTTTCGCTGCCTAAGCAAATCAAAGGTGAAGCACTTTGACCTTAGCCCGAGGCGTAGCTAGTCATCAAGATCTTGGCAGTGATTGGCCAGTTGAAATCTTGTGCGGTTCTCGCTCCTTGGATTGAAGCTTGCTCCCATGCTTCTGGGTCCGAGGCCATTCGCGTTATCGCTGCTGCGAGGGCTTCCGGATTCTGAGGGGCTACGACCAAGCCCTTTGCGCTCTTTGCTATGTCTCCACAACTGCCCACGTCTGTGACAACTATCGGGGTACCGCTTGCCGCTGCTTCTAGCACTACTTTCGGGAACCCTTCGGAAATAGACGACAGCATGAATACCCGACTGCCCATCATAAGCGTAGAAACCTGTTTACGAGATTGGCGCCCCATGAACGAGACAGAGGTACCGATTCCCAGCAGGGCGGACTGCTTCTCCAGAAGCTCGCGATCTGGCCCATCGCCCACTATCGCAAGTTGCCAGTCCTCAAAGCGCTCGTGGAATAGCGCGAATGCTGCGAGCGCTGTTGGGTAATCTTTCTGCCACCTGAGACTCCCCACCATGCATATAGTAGGGTTCCTTGATTCTGTTCCAACAGGGAATTTACTGGAGTCCACTCCGTTCGGTGTATAGAGAATTGGGGTGCGTGGTGCAATCGGCTTCAAACGAGGTCTCATCGCTTCAGAGACTATGCAGATTACGTTGGCTTTGCGGACTAAAACTTGCAGGAGCCGGGATTGCGTAGTAGCGGCCACGTCTGTCCCGTGGAAAGATATGTAGAGGCGGTTCCGCAGGATGTACTTCGCGAATAATCCGTGCAGTATTGGCATGGGTGTGTGGATATGGGTGACCTGTGGTCTGAACGAGATCATGTAACTGATGCTGAGCAACCAGAAAATCATGTACCCGGTGAATTTGAGTGCCAACCTAATTGCGCGCTCGGGCCCGCGCCTGTTCCCGAGCGTGACTTCCCAATAAGGGATCCGTATCAAGCGAACGTGCTCTGGAACTTGTGCGGGGTGGCCTGCCCGTTTTTTTGTGATGACCAGAGTTGGATCTGGCATATGAGGCAGCAACTCATAGGCCGCGAGACCTATTCCGGGCTGCAGGTCAGTGGGATAGCTGGGCATCACTCGACAGATGCGCATTGTTGGTCTGATTCCTTGGAGCCGCGGTACATGGCCCAGTATGCATTGATTGGAGTTCGTAGTTTACGGCAGAAGAGGTGAGCGGTCAGTGATATGTACGAATGCCTCAGAGTAGGCAATGCCCATAGCAGCCCAGTTGAAACGCTCGCGCACGGCGATGGCACCTGCCGCGGACTGATGTACCGCCTTATCTCGATCATCGAGTAGCGCGATCGCAGCCGCAGCCATAGCGCGAAAGTCTTCGGGGACGACCTTGCCTGTTTCGCCATCGGCTACGACTTCAGCGCACCCCGTGGTATCGGTTGTAACGATAGGAACCCCCGCTGCCTGCGCTTCAAGCAGCGCACGGGGAAGGCTGTCGCTTGAATTCGCGGAGGTGGCGTACATGAATAGACTTGCCGCAGCTAGAAGGCTCGAAACGTCTGTTCGATTGACTTCGATTTTAATCTGATCAATGCAATCCAGGTTCTGTCGATGTGATTCTATTAAGGCCAACCATTTAGGGCTTGCGCTTTTTGCAGCAATTACATAAGAGGCCTTTGGGTAGCGTCGAGCAATCTCTTCGAAGGCGTCGAGCAGCAGCAGTGCTCCACGGGTTTTTCCTTCGAAATTCAGAGTGAGAACGGAGAGCAATCGTGGCTCGCCACCGTCCCAGGCCGTAGGGGCCGCAACGGCTTGGTCTATAGTCTCGTAGTCGATACCGTTGTAGATGGTTGAAATCTTCGTAGCGTGCCTGGGTAGACGGGCCTTGAGTTGATTCGCAAGAAACTCGCTGTTCGCCACGACAGCGCCTGCCCCTCCAACAACCGCCTGGAGAAGAGCACCGTAGAAGGCATTTTTGGCGCGTACTAAGGGAATTGGAGCATTGCGCTCCTGGTAATAGGACCAGATAACCCCATTGAGAGTGTAAATGTACGGCTTCCTGCGGATCCATTTATTCAGCAACAATTGGAGAACGGGGGTGAAAGAATGTGAAGTGTAGAACACATCGTGCTTCAGCTTTAGGATCGTCAGCAGCCCCGATAGCCGGCCATACCTTACTTGGCGAACCCATGTTTGGTCACCAGGAATTGGTAATGAATGGTAGATGGTGACCTGGTGGCCCTGCGCGCGTAGCTCTTGGGCAAGCTTGGCTCCCCGCTCGGGGCGAGGGAACCAAAAGCCTATGTCGAGATACGGCAATTGTGATTGATTCATGGCGCTCAGTCGACTCGGCTGGCCTGGGCAGCACTTGATGCAGGCTGATTGATTAGCTCGGAAAAAACGCTGTGATATTGCGCCGCAACGTTCTTCCAGCTACAAGACTCCGCGAAGGCCAGTGCATTGCTGGCGAGTTTGGTCCGCAACGCAGAGTCATCCAGGACTAGCGCTAATTGAGCCGCGAAACTCTCTACGTCTCCCGCTCGTGCCTGAAGCCCCGTTTTGCCATGCTTAATGAGTTCTCGGCAACCGGGGGCATCAGTTCCCACGAATGCCGCGCCCGCAGCCATCGCTTCTAACTGCACGAGCGCGAAGTTTTCGAGAAGCGTGGGGAAGGCGTAGATATCTGCTGCTTGGTATCTCCTGACCAATAATTTGTCAGGGAATCGCCACTCCGAATTCTGGGTGCTCTGCAGACCAATCTCCCCGTGCGTGGTGACATAGTCATCCAGTCCTCGCTCAGTTATCTCGGCATCGAGCTCGTTTGTGCGTAAGCCCACGATATACCAATGGAAGCGGCGTCCCGAGTCCTTCAGCGACTGAGCTATCGCAGGGATGAGATCGAATCCCTTCTTCCGATGATTCCTCCCGGTGGTGAGGATAATCGTATCGTTAGTGGACCAGCCAAGTTCAGAGCGTGCCTCGATCTGATTCCCGCCCTCCCTAAACCAGTCCACGTCGACGCCGTTGGATATGCGTGCAATCTTGGCTGGTGCGATACCGAGTTCTAGGAAATCGCCCTGGACACTTTCAGTCATCGCGATGACCCGGTCAAAGGCTTGGGTTGAGCGACGAAGCCTGTTCTCCACGCCTTGGTCGAGTCGGACTCCGTATCCGAGCTCGGGAGATTTCTGAATGTCTTCCCCTGAGGCCCGAAGAACCAACGGAACCGCTCCTTTTAGCGTTGCAGCCGCGAATCCCGCAGGGTAGGCGCCAACGGCTAGCCAAATATCATACCGTTCGGTGCGTTGCTGCCGCTTGAGCCAATATCCAGCCCACCGCGCACCTAGCCACGGAAAGCGACGGAGTAGGCCGTAGAACTTCCATGGCAAGGGTTTCAGCAAGGCTTGGTACGGCGACTGTAGAGCCGCATACGCATCACCGGGGACGTAAACATGGACTTGGTGCCCCTGCGATGCCAGTTGATGCGAGATGTTGAGGGTGAAGATTTGAATACCTCCCACTTTGGGAAGGTACGATTGAGTGAGGATTGCGACTTTCATATCAGTTCGTATTTTTAAAGGGCTGGTTTATAAAGAACCGTGCGGACTCTTGCCCGCGCCCCGCTTTGACCAGTACATACCCATTGGTTGAAGCCAGGCCCATGGCCTCCAATGCCCGCCTTGGTCGCTCATAGCCAAAACGATATGGAGAATGAAAGGGAAGTTTATTGACCCTGCCTGCAACTCGAAACCCTGCCTGTTCGAACATTTGCTTCCAGTGAGATGCACCCATTCTTACGAACTCAATGAGGTGATTTGGATTTTCCCCGTGTACGCTGGGCCACAGATGGCGGCGAATGAATGATGACCGCTCGCCGGCAAGATTGTTCCCCGGCCCCTCGTGAGTACCCACCAACCCCCTGCGTCGACGTGATAGTAAAAATTCCACAGCGGTTAACGCCTGGTTCGGGTAGAACAGAGCGAGATGAGTCAGTTTCCATATCTGATTGGGAATGATGTTTACCACCACCCCATCTTCTTGAAGTACGCGATGGATTTCAGCAAGAGCCGCTTCCGGGTGTAGTAGATGCTCGAAAACATTGGATGAGTAGACTAGGTCGAATCGATCATTCTCAAAAGGAAGAACTTCGCAGTCACATATCTGATAATTGACTTTGGGGTGAGGGGCGCGTTCAAGACGACCGTCATTCAAATCAGTGCTAACGACTGCCTTCGCGCATCGTGCGATCATCTGGCTTTGTACTCCGTCTCCGGCGCCAATCTCCAGCGCTTCAGTGAACAGATTGTCCGGGACGTGTTTGAGAACAGCTTGTACTTCGCGTTGCCGTAAAGTCCGGCGTAATTTCGTTGTAGTGGCAGGTAAACGAATCATGTGTAGGCGATCCCCACTGGGCGCACAGGTGAGCCTATGAAAGTAATTCTCTGCTGAGGCGTTCTTTGAGCGTCACGAGATCCGGATGGAAATCGATCTCTGCCCATTCGTTCGGTGCGCAGCTCGAATAAGTGATTGGCAGGCCTGCGTCCATCATATTCTGGAGCGCTCGCAGGTAGTACCAATCCAGAGCCTCTTTGCGCCGCACTGACCGTTCGAGTTCTTTGAAGAACCAATCCCTACCTGCTTTGCTGAATTTAATCATGCCGATGGACTCACCGTTGGATTCCTCTGCGGTGAGTTCCTTCGAGACTTTGCGTACCAATGTGCCTTTGATCTGGACCTTCATGTCATCATCATCGTAGGAATCTTTGTGCGAGACCACCATCACCGCATCGCCCTCGGTGCCTAGCAATCGACCCAGCACTTCGGCCCGGAAAACGTCATCGCCATTCACGATGATGAACTCGTCATCTATATACGGCATCGCCATCCAGGCCGACACAAGATTATTGGAGATATCGAAGAAAGGGTTGTAGACGATTTGAAAATCGAAGCCATCATAGGACTGAATTTTTGCCTCAATTTGTGATGAGCGATAGCCAGTTACGAGCACTACCTCGTGTATGCCACTGGGTTTGATGGCATCTAATTGTGTTTCAAGGAGTGTTAAGCCATGCCCGAGATCCAACAAGCTCTTAGGCGTGTTTCGGGTGAGTGGCCCCAGGCGTGAGCCAGTTCCAGCGGCGAGGATGAGCATTTTCATGAGTCAACACGGGGACTGGGATTGGCTGTAAGAATCACTTTCCTCCGCCTCTAGTCGCTTTAATCAGGCTCGTCACAGACTGTGACTTCGTGTGGGCAGCGGCGCTATACCGACGCAGCCCATAATTCAAGATTTCGCTCCGTCCACGCTTGGTAGTCTGCCATCCCATCTTTTGATTGAGGCATATAGAAAGCGGGCGGAATAGGAAATCCCATCTTCCGACGGTCTGCGATCCCCTCCGGAAGCAAATTGCGTCCCTGATCCTTCAGGATTGCCTTAGGTACATCATGGATCTCACTGATCTCATCTGCCAAGAGATGAGTGAGGCTGGACCGTGGCTTCAGCGTACGGATTTTCAGATCGATGGGCAAGGTATTAGCGAACTCAACCAGGCGGTGATCTAGGAATGGAACACGCGCTTCAACCGAGTTCGCCATCGTCGCAGCATCAACCCGATACAACAGACCGGGTAGGTGCACGTTCTGGAACAACAAGAGCATTCGATTGAAGGGATCGTCGCCCTCAAGTGAGCGTGCGATCTGGAGAATGCTCGCTTCGACGGAATTTCTTAACAGAGCGCCATCAATGTTTCCGAACAATGGCTTCATGGCATCAACTGCGAATCGGTGGGTCGTGTAGGCGTACCGCTCGATGAATAACTCGTCAAAAGAGTTAGGTAACTCAGGACCGTATCGCTTCAGAAGCTTTGCCTGGAGTGCTCCTGGACGGTTACGTTGCTCTTCGATGGCCTTCCAGTCATGCGGGAGCAGGAATATCCGACCATAGCCCGCGAAAACCTCATCGGCACCTTCACCTGAGAGGACTACGCGATGAGTGAGCGAGACATCCTCGGAGAGCGCTCTTAATGCGACCTGATTGGGCACGGGGAGTGGCTCTTTGAGTGCTGCTACGAAGGCAGAGTGATGTGCCCTATAGCCATCGGAACTGAGAGAGTAGGGATGGTGATGGGTGCCAAGTTTAGCCGCGACCGCGGCGGCGTACACCGACTCATCGAGATCAGGGGCCCCCGCAACACCGATAGAGTAAGTGTCTAGACGGTTCTTGTTTTTTGAAGCTAGGGCGGTCAAGAGACTAGAGTCGAGCCCTCCTGACAAGAACGTGCAGAACCCGTGATCACTGCGCATCCGGAGCTCAATGGATGATTCGAGTAATTCTTGAACCGTACCAAGAGCCTCATCGTACGTCCCTGTGAACCCACCGGCCGTCTGGTTGACCCACCACTGTATGGTGCGCACTTCCCCGTTTCGGCCAATCCGGAGTAGTTGGCCGGGGAGCACCTGGCGGATATTGAGATCGAAAGACCGAGCCGCAATGGGGTATCGAAAGCGAATGTATGAGTAGAACGCTTCAGGATCTGGCGTGAATGGCTTGCCAGAGAGAACTCGGACTGCCTGCGTTTCCGATGCGAAAATAAACGCACCCGGGGCGGCTGAATAAAAGAGGGGTTTGATGCCCAGTCGATCTCGGACGAGCAGAGTCTCGCCAGACTCAAGGTCGTGATAGCAGAACGCGAACATGCCGTTCAGTTGACGGAGAAACCCTTCACCATAAAGCCGGAGGCCTTCCACCAGCACAACCGTGTCGGTGGTAAGCCTGCCCTGGCATGCCGCCCGCAATTCAGGGTCGTCCCGCAGGAGCTCTATGTAGTTGTATATCTCCCCGTTATACGTGAGAAGCCCACGTCCATCGTGGCTGTGAATGGGCTGAGTGATTGGTGATTCCCCGATGACTGACAACAATGTGTGCCCGAGGCTGAGCCCCGGTAATCGCAGGATCTGGTGTGAGTCAGGCCCCCGATGGAACAGGCTCCGAGCAGCTTGATCTAGGCGTCCATTCACGCCAGATTCATCGCCTATGATTCCGAATATCCCACACATGGCTCTAGCGGAAATCCTTCCTCATGGGCACGTTGTTGCGTTTTGGAATCAGCACGGCCCGGACGAGCGCGACGAGAGTGAAGTTGGCACTGTAAGCCCCTAGCACCCAATCGCGTACGGCCAAACCCATCCACGAACCATCCATCAAGTACGCAGCGCCGTAGAAGAACAAGAGCGCATCAAAGCCGCGCAGGTTCAGCAGTAGGCCAATGCCCCGCTTGATTGAATTGGAAGATACTTGCTTCGTTGGCTCAATTGGAAGCGGTTCTTCTCTTGGACCGGAAGAGTAAAGTACCCTGAAGTATGCGCTCTTCGCTGCGAGATCAAGTCCCTTGCCTATCATGCCAACCATGCCGAAAACGGCAACTACCATGGACGCGTCGTTGAGTAGTCTGCCTATGACCATACACATCAGGATCAGTGGATACACAGCGACATGCATCAATTGATCCCAGTAGCTGCCGAAGCGAGATATCTGATTTCTGTAGCGGGCAACTTCGCCGTCGACGACGTCAAAAAGCACATGGAGACGGAACAGAATGAAAGAGGCGATGACCATTGAAAGCGTATCAAACCCCAGAACTAAGGCGGATGCGACGCCAGCAAGTGCGCACAATTGAGTTACCTGATTGGCGCTCATTCCGATGTTTACAAAGACCCAGGTGAACCAATTGGAGATACGACCACTGAATGGATGAATCCAGACATTCTCGTCGTGATTGTGGCGCCTAGATCGGAGTGATATTTCTTTGCGGGGAATCATGACTGCGTTACACCGGGCTTGACGCCCCGGATAATCAGGTTCCAACCGGCTGCGTTTTCGATGAAACGATAGATTGCTAAGGGCAACAAGGTACGGGAGATTGAGAATGGGCGACCCTTCACAAGGATGTAATCATCGAGGCGGTAGCAATTGAGCGATAACTGCTCGAACTGGGCGAGCATCTTGCGGGCTTGGCCTCGACTGTAGACTTTGGTCAGCGGAGACCCTCCGAAGTCTTCGCTGTGCCTGTTCACTACTTCTTGTGGTGAGAGTCTAAGGAATTCAGCCCTCAGCACCCCGTAGAGGAATAGCTTCCGGACGTAGTATTTAAAACCCTTGTGGTACAACATGACAATCAGCTGACCTCCTGGTTTCAGCACACGATGAATCTCTGCGATTCCCTGGTCGGTTTCCTTAGAGTGATGAAGAACCCCGAACGAATAGACGACATCAAAGCAGTTGTCGTCGAAGGGCAGTTCCGTGAAGCTCGCCTGCTGGAAATGGCCAACCAGTCCCTCTTGTTCGAATCGCTGTTTAGTTAGCTCTACTGCTCGCGCCGTCAGGTCTATGCCAGTGACATCGCTACCGGCCCTAGCGAATTGCAGAATATCTGTACCTAGTCCTGTGCCGACCTCGAGAACTTTCTCTCCTGAGTGGTCCTCGAAGCCTACAATATCTTTCAAGTAGGCGTACTTGAAGGCATCAGCGTAGCGTTCGTGTTCGATCGCTGCGAAAAATGCAGGCGTGCCAATGGGCTCTTGGGAGTGCTTCAGCCCTGGTGACCGAGACTCCCAATATTCGCGTACCTCATCGGGGCTGACACTCACGATGCTTCGTCCTTGGGGCGTGGAAACGCCGCTGCGACCAACGAGCCAATGATAGCGCGTCGCCTGCTGGCACCGCGCCCGGTTTCGCATCCGGGCAGGCATGGTTTTTCAAAGGATGTCGAGAGTTTCTTCGCTTCCTCAACGAGGGGAAGCTGGCGCGCGGAAGGCTTACTTACCCGTACCTTGATTCAGTTTCCGCCTACGCCGTTCCTTTTACGCTTGGTGCACGAAAATGAAAGAGCCCACATGAATACACGGCATCATCGAAGCTTGCCATGTCGGAGTTGCGGAGGAATACGCCACGATCAGACACCGAGGAAAACTCCACTAATTCGAGCCCATCGAACATGGATAGTACCGTCGAGGTCGCCAGTATCCGGTGGGCATTGAAGACGACCCGTTGCCTCCCGATCGGAACGGAAACGAAGAGATTCCCTCCTGGGGCCAGAACCCTAACAAGCTCACTGGCCGCTTTCAGCGTTCCCTGCGGATCGAGAGGATCGCCATAACGGCCCAGACCCACGTGTTCGATTACGTGCAGGCACGAGATCGAAGAAAGTTCTTGGTCGGCATACGGCAGAGAGGCGATATCTCCCGCGACTGTATGGAGATTGTGGAGCGTGACATCGAGAGCTCTGATGTCTACGAAAGTGACAGGTATCAGCGCACTTAGTAGGGCCGATAGCGCGGTGTCAGACGCGATATCGGTGTGCCTGTCAGCCTGAGATTCATGGATAAGGCGGAATGCCCACGCGCTCTGATAGAAGTAATGCGCGCTGACATTGTGGGAGATCGATTTCTGATAGATCTGAGGCCTCAGATCTTCGAATTTTATGGCGTCGGTACCGTCCAAGGCCTTGTACTGGGCGAGATCTTTAAAATAGCGAGAGTATGCTGGTATCCCTTTTAGCCGAAAAGGGTCAAAGATTGGCCGCATGAGGCGGTAGATAGTCTTTAGTACATGCTTCTGTTTTTTGAACATCGGTAACACTTACTCAAACCCTTCACTCATTCCGTAACAACCGGCCAATCTTCAGGCGATCATGCTTTGATGAGAGGGCTATCAAGAGTGGATTAGCCAGTGATGGCGCCGGCGCTGGACTGCTGTTCAGCATACCAACGGTAGGTCTGCTCGATGCCTGATCTCAGGTCCGTCTTCGCTCGCCAGCCAGCGGAATGGAGTTTTGTAATATCCATCAGCTTTCGAGGCATGCCGTCAGGTTTAGTTAGGTCATTACGAATATCGCCTGTAAACCCACTAATATCTTGAACCAGCAAGGCAAGTTCTTGAACGCTGAGATCGTCACCGACGCCCACGTTGATGATGGCTTCATCGTCGTACCCGTCCATGAGGAATAAGGCCGCGTCAGCGAGGTCCTCAATGAAAAGGAACTCCCGTAACGGAGTTCCTGTGCCCCAGATCACCACTTCCTTAGCATTTGAGACCACTGCGTCATGAAACTTACGGATCAATGCCGCGAGGACATGGGACGACTGTAAGTCGAAGTTGTCGCGCGGGCCGTAAAGATTTGTAGGCATAAGGCTTATGGAGCGGAATCCGTACTGGCGCCGGTATGATTGACACAGACTTATGCCTGCTATCTTCGCAACCGCATATGCCTCGTTCGTCGGTTCTAGGGATCCGCTGAGCAGATACTCTTCCTTCATCGGCTGAGAGGAATCGCGAGGGTATATGCACGATGAACCCAAGAAGAGGAGCTTGGTGGTTCCGTTCCGGTACGCTGCGTCGATGACATTGGTCTGGATCAGAAGATTCTCGCGGATGAAGTCGCCGGGGTACGTGCTGTTGGCGAGAATTCCTCCGACCTTGGCAGCACAGAGGAAAACGTAATCGGGACGTTCCTCAGCGAAAAACAAGTTGACTGCCGACTGGTCAATCAAATCCAGTTCGGAATGAGTGCGAAGGAGTAACCGGTCATGACCGGTTTGTTGAAGGCGATTAGTAATTGCGGAACCAGTTAAACCGCGATGTCCGGCTACGTATATTTTGGCGGATTTATCCATCTGCGAATTGACCCCGAGGAGTAATTGAATGCCCGGCGTCCTTGAGCGTCTTTTCCTGTTCAGCCAGCACTAAATCATGCTCTACCATCGTTGAAACTAGCCCGTCGAAATCCACCTTCGGAGCCCAGCCGAGCGCCGCTCGTGCTTTTGATGCATCACCATGGAGGTGGTCGACTTCAGATGGCCGCATATAGCGTTGGTCGATTTCAACGTATTTAGTCCAATCAAGGCCTACCATCTCGAAAGCCTTATCGAGGAAATCCCGTACAGAGTGATCTTCACCCGTAGCAATCACGAAATCATCAGCTTCTGGATGCTGGAGCATAAGCCACATGGCCTCGACGCTATCTGGTGCGTAGCCCCAGTCACGTCGTGCATCAAGATTTCCAAGGTAAAGATGCTCCTGGAGACCAAGCTTGATTCGCCCCGCTGCTCTGGTGATCTTCCTGCTAACGAATGTCTCACCGCGGCGTGGAGATTCGTGATTGAACAAGATACCGTTCGCGATGAAAAGGCCGTACGCCTCTCGGTAATTCACACAGTGCCAGAAAGCCGCAGCTTTGGAAACCCCATAAGGACTCCTAGGGTGGAAGCGCGTTTCTTCGTTCTGCGGTGGCGGTGAAGCCCCGAACATCTCGGACGAACCCGCCTGGTACATCCGAACCGCTTTGCCCGAAGCTGCTGAGTAATCTCGGAGGACTTCAAGCATTCGTAGAGTCCCCATCGCAACGACATCGGCTGTGTATTCGGGCTGCATGAAAGAGACCCGAACATGCGACTGCGCTCCTAGGTTGTAGATCTCGTCAGGTTGAACTTGATCACAAATCCTTCTCAAGCTCGTCGACTCCGAGAGGTCACCGTAGTGCAGCATGAGCTGAGTCGTTGGATCGTGAGGGTCGTTGTACAGGTGGTCTAGGCGATCCGTGTTGAACAGTGATGCTCGCCGAATAACGCCATGTACCTCGTAACCTTTGCTGAGCAATAGCTCCGCTAGGTAGGAGCCATCTTGGCCCGTGATTCCTATCACCAGTGCAGTTTTGGTCATTGCCGTCGTTGCTCGCCTAGACATGAGTGACGCTACCGGGCTTCATCTTTGATCAATCGAAAATGCTGTATTCCAGCGTTAGGGCGTAGGATTTCGGCATTTTCCAGGGACTTGTAATCAATGATGAACCCTTCCAGCATCCTAGCATGCAGCTCTTCGGGCGAGAACGATTCCTGATACTTGATGCCGCGGTTAGCGACCAGGTTTACACCCTGGGTAAAGCATTTCGATTTCTGCCAGCTAGCTATCTTGTTGGACTTGCTCCTGAACGCGAACCGCGCTCGTCTGACCAACCCTTTGAGCGAATGCCTATTCGTCAAGTATGAAGGTGTGACCGAGTAGTAATGACTTTCAAGCGGGTTGGGGAATGTAATGTTTTTTGGGTTACATCTTTCCAAATAGCCCAAAACTTGCTCGGTTCGGTACAGGGAACTGGACATGTCCCAGAAATAATTCCACGTTCTACCCAAACCAGGAGCCGTATTCCAAGCGATGATCCCGTCGTCAGGCTGATCGAACTCGGGTGGTGATCCATCGCGGATGTTTTGACCCAACCGGAATGAGAACGTTTCAACATCCCTGTTGTCGTTCATGAACCGCTCGATCTGCCTCAGGCTGAAAGCCTCTCGGAAAATGAGATCGTCGACGAGGAACCACGTGTACTTGGATGAATTCTTTTTCACGATACTTTCGAGGTCGTGAAAGAAATTCTGCTGCTCGATGAACTCACAATCGAATTCCTCGATCAGTGACTCATACGGCAACTCGGGCTTGGTTGTGTACAAGACATGAATCTCGTTGGCCTGTACATCGGAGTGATATTGAATCGCCCTGAGTAGCGATTTCAGCTGCAACGTCCGATTCCGAGAAAAGATGATGATGGTTGTTTCGCTCATTGTGGGATCCGTTGTCTGGTGGGATAGCGACTGGGCTGGGGGAGGGACTACGGTTGCGGTTCCGTTATCGGTACACCAAGCGTGCGGAGGACATTAAGGTGAGCATCCATGGCCTGGCTTTGACTGAAGCGCTCGATCGCGATATCTCTGCTCGCTTCCCCCATGTGCTGACGCTGCTCGGCATCCGTGAGCATAGTCGCGAGAGCCTCCGCCAGGGCTGCGGAATCACGTACAGGTACGAGCGTACCGTTGACCCCATCACGGACGACGACTCGGCAACCACTGATGTCGGTTGCGACTATGGGTAATCCGGCTGCAGCGGACTCCAACAAGAACCGCGGCACGCCTTCGTGATGTGAAGGCAGTACTGCTACGTCAGCATCGCGTAAGAGATTGGCCATATCATCGCGATGGCCCAGAAATTCAACGACTCCGTCGTCTCTCCACGTTGCCATGTGAGCGTCGTCTACCGCAAGAGTACTGCCTGGATCAGGGGTACCTGCAACGAGAAACCGAGCAGACACCCCACGGGCGAACAGTTGCCGGGCAGCTTCGACATACTCCTCGATTCCTTTGTCCCAGAGCAGCCGTGCTGCCATCAACACAACGGGAGCATCACGGGGCGGTCGAGGTGGCCCCGGGGCGAAGCGCTCCGTATCCACGCCGCTGCTGAAAACGGTGACCGACTGTTCTTCCGAGACCACCTTCTGCGCAATTAGAGATTGCCTATCTTCTTCATTGTGGAAGATCGTGAATGTCCGATTGCTCTTCAAGAGTCGGCGAAGAAGAGGGGCTAAGAAGGGTCTGTAGTATGGGGAGGGGCCGGAGTCCAAAAAAGGGAAGCCGACGCCAGTGAAGACGTTCACGATTGCAGGGACGCTTGCTATGCGCGCTGCGAGCGAGCCGTGCAGGATGGGCTTGATAGTGAAATGAAGAACTGCTGCCGGTCGCTCTTTCCGATATATCCGAGCGAGGTCAATGAGTGGAGTAATTTCCCGTACGGGATTCAAGCTGCGCCGGTCTATCTGCCAAGGGACGAATCGGAAGCCTGCGCCTTCAAGATGATGGACGTATGGTCCAGGAGCCGAAACGAACACTGGCTCCAAGCCTGCGTTGCTGATTGCGTGTGCAAGGGGCAGTCGATGGGCGTAGTGCCCCCAGTCTTGGTTAGTGACCAAGAGTACCTTTGAGGGAAGTATCACTACTCCCCTTCGGCTTCGTCGTCGGATGCTGTGCCGAGGGACTGCTGGTCGACCATCTGACGAAATGCGCCGCCCCTAGCGTAAAGTTCCTGATACGTGCCTTGCTCAGAAACATGCCCGTCGATGAGAAGCACGATCTGGTCACTGTTCTTCACGGTCGACAATCGGTGGGCGATTATCACCACGGTCTTGTCGCCTCTGAAATCGTCGATATTGTTCTGAACCTCACGTTCAGAGTCCGAGTCCAACGAGCTTGTCGCCTCATCGAAGATCAAGAGCTTGACGTCCTTGAAAAGCTCTCTCGCGATATTGATACGCTGACGCTGACCCCCTGACACGTTCAATCCGCTGTCGGTCAATACCGTTTCGACGTTACCGGGAAGATTGTCGATAAACCCCCTGAGGTGGGCACGATCTACCGCACTATTGAGGTCGCTCACTTCTGGCGCTTTGTCGAACATCGCAATGTTGTTCTTGATGGTGTCCGTGAAGATCACGCTCTCTTGCGTGACATAGCCAAGACCGGCTCTCAATGCCCATTGGTCGAGATCTCGATAGGAAACAGCGCCGAGTGATACTGTTCCCGTCGTTGGTTTGATGACCCCCGTGATGAGCGTTGCAAGTGTCGATTTCCCGGAGCCTGAGGCACCTACGATTGCGGTGGTCTGCTTCGGAGGAATCGTGAGGCTGATGTCCTTCAGCACATCCTGTCCGTTGTTATAGTTGAACGAGACGTGGTCTAGGACGAGAGGATTCGAGAAGTTTGGCTCTGCTCCATCCGTGTTGACGATCTCTTGCTGTTCCTGAATCTCGCTGGTCAGAGTTCTGAATACGCGAATACTGCCAGCAGTACCGATGAAGTGCCTGAACGTATCTTGCACGGTGAGGACGAAAAGCACTGCTCGGCGGATGAGGAATATGAGGAACAACATTGCGATGAGCGTCGATCCCGAGATG